>JAICGN010000157.1 GCA_025923075.1 Chitinophagaceae bacterium | reverse complement strand
AAATGAAGAAAGGGAAGATTTATCCGCCAAAAAAGACTCGTTAGCTTGGGAACGGAATTATTGTTCTTCACGTTTGAATAAAAACACTGGCTGCTGTTTCTTTGCGTATGAAACAACAGCCATGTCCTTACCGTCCAAATGAAGAATTTAAGCCACAAGCCGTCCTGCTTCCTGAACCGCCTGCAAGCAAATAAGTTTTACATCAGAGAATAAGACTAAGATTGAAGACAATCCAGAATTTGAATGTGCAAAGCTTTCTATTTGATGTAATAGATGACCGATAAGGCCGGTCAATCCCATTACATGAATTGTTGTCTTCATATCATGAGCAATCTCTTTTATCCTGGAATAATTACTTTGTCTGATCGCAGTTTCAAGTGAATTAATAGCGGAGGGAACAGTATCGATAAATTCCTTCATCAGCTCCCTTCTGAATTCTGCATCTCCCTTCGAATACCGGTCGACAATATTTAGATCAATTACTTTACCCATTTTTTCATTTATCTTCTCTGTTACTTTATTGTTCAACTCTTTTGTGGAGGATCCGTTCGTTGATATCAGGTACTTTTGGATCATTTGAAATAGCATTTCTTCGTTGATTGGTTTTGAAACATAATCATTCATGCCTGCTTTTATACATTTATCTCGTTCGCCTTCCATTGCGTGGGCTGTCATGGCTATTATGGGGATCTTTGATTTGAGTTCATTACGAATATGAGCAGTTGAAGTGTATCCGTCCATTTCCGGCATTTGAATGTCCATTAATACCAGATCATAAGTTTGTTTTTTTAAAGCCTCCAAAGCCTGCGAGCCATTAAAAACAAGGTCAAAATTGAAATTCCAGTTTTTCATCAGGTGTTTGATAAGCCGTTGGTTCATTGGGTTGTCCTCGGCTATCAGGATTTTAGTTTCCGCTTTCATATTGGCTAGATTTATTGGTGTTTTTTTAAGTTCGGTTTTCACCACATAATCATTGGTGATCTTGTAAGGCAATTCGATTGTGAAACTTGATCCTACTCCAGGCTGGCTGAATAAAGTCAGCGTTCCCTTTTGTATATCAACCAGGTTTTTTACAATGGATAGACCTAGCCCTGTACCGCCAAATCTCCGTGTTGTGGAGGCCTCAGCTTGCTCAAAGCGATCAAAGATGTGAGCTTGTTTTTCTTCGGGGATACCCATACCGGTATCTCTTACCAGGAATTCTATGGTTGCAATATCACCGTTTCTCTTTATTGATGTAGCTCGTAGATAAACCCCTCCATCCTCCGTAAACTTAATCGCATTGGTAACGAGGTTTGCAAGTATCTGCGTTAAGCGTACAGCGTCGCCTGACACAAACTCAGGTATTTCGCTGTCAATATTTACAATAAGTCGAAGTCCCTTTTCCTCCGCCTTTGGTTTTAGCATTGCTTCTACAACTGACATTATATCTGCTATCTTGAACGGTGTTTCTTCAATACGCAGCATCCCGGCCTCAATTTTTGACAAGTCGAGAATATCGTTTACGATGGAAAGAAGATTATCACCCGATGATTGAATAACATCCACATATTCCTTTTGTTCATCATCTAATTTTGTACTCCGCAGAATATTGGTAAATCCAAGTACTGCATTTAAAGGCGTTCTTATTTCATGACTCATGTTTGCAAGAAAGTTCTCTTTCACGGTAACTGAGGCTTTGACTTTCTTTTCTGAATCTGAACTTTGTTTTGATTTAATAAAAAGGTATATCCATATTAAAAAACAGAAAATAATTCCACTCATATAAACCATTACGCTCAAATAATTGAAGCTGTCTCTTTTCTTCTCTAAAGCAGCAATACCTTCCTTTTGTAAAGCAGCAATTGTACCATTCAGGTTATGAATATTACTTATCACGCTATCGTTAACAGCTTTTAGCTGGGCAGAAGTAAGAATAGCAGATGCTTTCTCATTGTTGCCGATCTGTATTTCAACTGCAATTTTTTTATAGAGCTCAGCTTTTTGTTCAAGTAGTTTAATAAGAGCAAGAGAATTTTCAGGAGTTTCCGTTTCTCCGGTTTCAGCAATAAGCTTTTCAAGTTCAACTTCAATGTTACTTAACACTGCATAAACACTATCTATCTTACTCCCTTTTTGAACAGACTCATTAATTAAATTTTCCGCTTGAGAAATATCTGTCGACTTCTCAACCAGGTCAGCCTTGCTGCATAATGAATTTCGGAATAGTATATTCTCATCCATCAATGAATTTGCAAATGAAGATTCTTTGATCTTAAAATAACATAGTATACCTGCTAAGGCAATAATTAAAATGGGGAGAACAAATTTTCTCATTCGGGGCAATGAACAGACGTGAATTACCCCTTCAACAAAAGAGTAGCTTTTCTTCATAGATACGAATTAAAATAGGACAGATACGGTTCAAAATACTTGCAAAATGCTAGTATTTCTTCAATTACCACTATGTGATAATCCCTCAAACCTATAATGTATTTTTCGTAATTGCAATAGAGGATTTACGATGTAACTATTCTATAAAAAAAGACCAGGAAGAAAATTATTCAAGACCATTGAAAATCAACCCAAAGGGCAGATAGCAGTAAAAGATGGCGATACATTTAATTAAACTATCACCTGATCAAATCGTTTGCATAATTTTTTCTTTATTTAAACTTGCATTTCTCATTGCAATACTTCTGATAGTAGTTGCAGCAAAATCTTCAAATGCTTTTTTGCTTATCGCATCATCACCCATCATAACTGGTATACCCAGATCGCCCCCTTCACGTATGCTTTGTACCAATGGTATTTGCCCGAGAAACGGAAGATCATATTCTTCCGCTAATCGCTTACCACCTTCTTTACCAAAAATGTAATACCGATGATCCGGCAATTCGGCCGGTGTGAAATAGCTCATGTTTTCAACCAATCCAATGATTGGAACATTCACTTGTGCCTGCCCAAACATTGCAATTCCTTTTTTTGCATCGGCTAATGCTACGTCCTGTGGTGTTGTTACGATTACGACACCAGTAACAGGTACCGTTTGTACCAATGTTAAATGAATATCACCGGTGCCTGGCGGCATGTCAATTACGAGGTAATCTAATTCATCCCAAAAAACATCAGTTACAAATTGACGAATAGCACTGCTCGCCATCGGGCCACGCCAAACAACCGCACTCTTTTCATCGACAAGTAAACCAATACTCATCAATTTAATTCCAAAACGCTCCAGTGGTACGATCATTCCCTTATCGCCGCCCACATCCATCATCATTGGCCGTTCACCGCGAACACCAAACATGATAGGAACACTCGGTCCATAAATATCTGCATCCATCAACCCAACTTTTGCACCACCTTGTGATAACGCTAGAGCAAGATTTGCGGCCACAGTTGATTTACCAACACCTCCTTTACCACTTACCACAGCAATAATATTCTTTACTTTAGGCAATACAGAACCAGGGTCTGTTCTTTTTGTCGTAGTGTTTGAAGTAAAATTCACTTTAACAACTGCATCTTTATTTACCAGCAATTTAATTGCATTTACACAAGCGTTACCGATCATGTCTTTTAGCGGGCACGCCGGCGTAGTGAGTATCACTGTAAACGAAACATTGTTTCCACTTATCTCTATATCCTTTATCATATTCAAGGTAACGAGATCTTTGCCAAGGTCAGGTTCCTGCACATTGCTCAATGCCTCCAGGATTTTTTCAGTTGTCATTTACAAGTATTTGTTAAAATATTTACGAGCTGCAAAGTTAGCTATTAACTGGCCCAATTTGTTTTACGAAATCAGCAACTTGTCATTATTTTTGACGCAGTGAAGAAAATTGTACAATACCTTGTTTTACTGCTGTTTTTTATTCCTGCAATATCGAAAGCGCAGTTCGAAAACCTTCGCGATTCCGTTGTGCAACTCTATGGTGTAGTGATGACTGCTGATAGCCTCGTTGGCATTCCTGCCGTGAGTATTGTCGTCAAAGGCCAGAATCGCGGTACGATCACAAATAACCAGGGTGTATTTTCAATTGTTGTTCTTAAAGGCGATGTCGTTGAGTTTACCCACGTGAGTTATAAGCCAAAAGTTGTTGCTATACCAAAAAACCTGGAGGGCAATCAATATAGTGTTGTTCAGTTAATGATCGCTGATACCGTCTATTTGCCCGCTACAATTATACGACCGCGGCCCACTGCCGCTCAATTTGCCCGTGATTTTGCGAACACAAAAGTTGACGATGATGATTATGAAATTGCCAGGAAAAATACTTCAGTGGCAAAACGAAGAGCCCTAATCCAGAGTACTCCTGCTGATGGCCGTGAAGCATCCAACATTCAATTAAGAAATGTTGCCACCAAAGCATATTATTCAGGTCAAACGCCTCCACAAAATATTTTTAATCCGGCTGCCTGGATGGAATTCATTGAAGCATGGAAACGCGGAGATTTTAAGAAGAAGAATTAACTTCCCTGTCCTCCGCCTCAGGCGGAGAGACTTATATCGTTGCTTTCAATATCCCTTAGACTTAGCTTGATTATTGAATTTTGTTATTTGCTATTGGTTTCAGTAATTCTCATTATCGCCCGTTTGTGTCACTCACTTGTACGGCAACAATTCAACTCAATAGTATTTGCAGTAGCCTGCCCCCGGCAAAGCGAAGAGCCCGGTAATTCTATTTATCTTTTTCAATCCATACATTTGTTTCGAAATTTTACATCTTCCATTTAGTTATTTTTCAATTCTCCCCTTTGGGGAATAAGAAAACTTCAACATTATGATTAATTCAGGGGGCCATATATCTGTTATCGGCGCAGGAACAATGGGAAACGGCATTGCACATGTATTTGCCCAAAATGGTTTTAAAGTTGCTATTGTTGATGTGTCACTTACTCAGTTGGATAAGGCAATTGCTAACATAAGTAAGAATTTTGACAGGCAGATCGCAAAAGGAGCTGCAACTGAAGAACAGAAAAAAAATGCGCTGGGTAACATTTCTGTTTATAGCAAAATAAGTGAGGGTGTCACTGATGCTGAGCTTGTAGTGGAAGCCGCGACCGAAAACACAGAGCTGAAGCTAAATATCTTCGAAGAAATTGACCGGAATGCTCCAAAAAATGCAATACTTGCTTCAAACACTTCGTCAATCTCAATAACAAAAATTGCAAAAGCCACGCATCGTGATGATAAAGTGATCGGTATGCACTTTATGAACCCGGTTCCTGTAATGAAACTTGTTGAGGTCATCAACGGCTACGCTACGAGTAAAGAAGTCACAAGTACAATTGTAGAATTAAGCAAGCAACTTGGCAAAACTCCTTGTGTGGTTAATGATTATCCCGGGTTTATCGCCAATCGTATTTTAATGCCAATGATCAATGAAGCGATCTATAGTTTATACGAGGGTGTGGCTGGTGTGGAAGAAATTGATACCGTAATGAAACTTGGAATGGCACATCCGATGGGGCCACTACAACTTGCCGATTTTATCGGACTTGATGTTTGTCTCTCTATATTGAATGTCTTGCACGATGGCTTTGGTAACCCTAAATATGCACCTTGTCCCTTACTTGTAAACATGGTAACGGCAGGTAAACATGGAATAAAAAGCAGTGAAGGATTTTATGTTTATGCTGCAGGAAGCAAGGAACTGATCGTAAGTGCACGGTTTAAATAAAATGGCGGAAATTCCACTCATTCCCGATACAATGTCAAAGTTTCCAGAACAAATAAGATCTTGTTTGACCACATTAGTGAACTCAATCGAAACCGGGCTGTTGATGACAATTCTCAACAAAAATTATCTTCAAAGTTGGGAACTAATGCAGCTTTATGAATTTAACAGTTCGAACTCATATAAGATCAGTAAAAAAACGTTATTAAGGTAATTTACTATGCCATATCCCTGACCCTCTCCGGAAAGGCGAATGGACAAAAGGTATAATTTACAGTCAGGCATCCCTTTTGCGGCCTATTAACGCCAAAACCAACATACAACAAGAACTGATCATGAACAAAACAGAAAAGCTTCAGCAGTTATATGAGAAAATGATAACCGAAATTCAGGACTATGCAATCATTTTGCTGGATGTCGAGGGTACAATTCTGACTTGGAATAAAGGTGCCCAGTCAATCAAAGGTTATAAAGAAAGTGAGATTTTGGGGCAAAATTTTCGCATTTTTTACCTCCCGAGAGACAGGGAAGAAAAGCTTCCTGAAAAATTAATAGAACTGGCTATTAGAGAAGGCCGGGCTCGCCACATAGGCAGGCGGGTAAGAAAAGATGGTTCTACTTTTTGGGGAAGTATCCTAATCACTGCTTTACATGATGACGACGGAGACGTTATAGGTTTTACCAAGCTAACCAAAGAACTGGGCGAAAACGAAATTGATTGAGAATAGTGCCCGCCTTCAAAAAGAATCCCCCGAACGAACGGGGGACAACAAAACACTGAACTATATAACCAAAAGATTAATTATTGTCTTGGTGGACGACCACGCAAAGTCGGTTCTATTTGTTCTTTCCACGTCTTGAATTTATCATCGCCGAGAATAGCTTTTAGCTTTGTATCAAGAGCCTCCTGTTGAGGTTTCATCTTTTCCTGCATAGCTGCGCGAATAGCATCCCGATCGCCACCAGCACCTGCCATTACCTCCTCACGAACCTTATCCTGAGCCTTATAATAATCCAGATAAGCTGCATCCAGTTCCTTCATTTTTGCTTCATCCAGCTTAAATGCGCTGTCAGCTTTAGCATGTACTCTTTTTACTCTTTCCTCGGGAGAGGGCATCTGGAAACCGCCACCACCTTGCGCAAAAGTAGACGCGGTGCCTGCAAGCAAGATAACCGCTAATGCAACAATCGTTTTTTTCATTTGTATGTATTTATTTTTCTAAAGAAGTAAGAAAAAATTCAAAAATTATTTTCGGTCTTTTTTGTCGGTAGCAGGTCGGCGTGATCCATTGTTGATGATCCTTTTTACAATCTGTTTTATAAAAGAATCCATTTTAGGTTTTTGTTCTTCAGTACACAACGCTTTTATGGATTGGAAATAACGAAATGTGCTCACATCGAGTGCCATCTGTTTTTCTCCGATTCTTGATGCATAAGCATTCAAAACAGAATCGCTGACATCTTGTTGATAAATAAGTGAGAAAAAATCTTCTTTTGACTTTGTAATATCTTTAAAGTAAGGCTTCATAATTTTAAATTGGTTGGTGCGGAGCGAATCGTATACAGCAACTTGTTCAGCATTCAAACCAACTTCATTTTTTACTTTTTCTTTTGCTCTATCGCGCATTTCCTGTTCAGTTAATTTGGGAGGATGTGAGGGTCTATTGAAAACAAAATAATATAACAAACCAATATTGGCCACCAGCAAAACTCCAATGATAAGTAAAAGAAGTTTATGGTTTCTTAAATAGCTCATTCGTTTGTCATGTTTTCGTAATCGTAATTATTTACAGAAGCAACGGTATTATATTCACTCGCCAATTCCGAAACAGAAGCGTTGCTGCTATCCGCCGTTGCCGTTTCTCCTGATCCATCCCATAATGCCCAACCGTTTACTGCCATTACCAGCAGCAAAATTGCAACGGCGATTGCCGGCTTGCTTATGAAAGAAAATACTCCCTCCCACCCGTCTGCTTTTTTATTCATCCGGGCTTTGATACGGGTAAAAAGAAAAGGATTCGCCTGTGCCCTTTTTACGCTGTTAAGGCTGTCAAGGGTTTTTTCGATTTCCTGCTGTATTTGCTCTTTTGATATCATTTTACTGGTAGTTTGACGATAAATAATATGACTTCCTTCTTATCGATAATGTTTATTATAATAATCTTCTAATTGCTTCCTAAGGTTTTGATTTGCACGGCTCATAAGCGATTCCACGGCAGACACTGTAGTATTTAACACTTCACTCACATCACGATAACTGAGCCCTTCCAGCTTGTGCAGCGTGTAGGCTGCCTTTTGATTTTCCGGCAAAGCATCTATGGCTTTAAAAAGCACTGCAGACCTCTCCTTATTATCCAGGCTTATACCCGGATGATGAAAATCCGGGACCTGTTCTTTTTCCTCACTTCCCCCGCCTCCCAGTGATTGCAAAAAACCAAACCTCTTTTTCCTTTTTTTACTGCGCAAGTGATCCAATGCCGTAGTAGTCGCTATACGATAAAGCCAGGTTGAAAACTTAGAATCGCCTTTAAAAGTGCTGATCTTTTCAAACACCTTTATAAAAACATCTTGTGCCAGGTCTTCAGCTTCGGTTTCATTTTGCACGATGCCCAGAATTGTATTATAAACCATATCCTGCCATTGCTCTACGATAACCTTAAAAGCAGATTCATCTCCTTGTTTTAGCCGTTCTATTAATTCCGTTTCGTTGCTCAAAGCAGGTCATTGGTTTTCGGTTTTCAATTTATGCAAAAAACTAATTTCTTCTGAAATCTCCCATCTGGTTTTGATTAAAATTTCTTGCTGGTGCTTTTCCGAAATTCTTCAGGTTATAGGTAAATGTCAGCATCAAATACTGCTTCACCACTTTAGTAGTTACATCCTCAATATATGTTTCAGATACTGTACGTGTGATGCTTTGGTTCTGGTTTAGCAGATCAAATACTGAAAGACGGATCTCTCCTTT
>JAICGN010000156.1 GCA_025923075.1 Chitinophagaceae bacterium | reverse complement strand
TTCATAAACAATTAGTGTTGTTTAAAATGTTTAATTGGTCGTACTAGTTAAAAAGCAATAAGCCTTTCAGCGGACATTTATAAAATGTGCTTTCGAGAGGGTAGAAGGATAAAACAGTCTTTAAGAAAAAGGATTATTCGGCGGTAATTGAGAGGAATTGGATAGGATTAATATGCAAAGTGTAGACTAAGGTAGGATATTGTCATTAATCTCCAAATGTTTTCCCAATTTTTTTTCTAATAAGTCCGTGAGAATCAGTATCGTATTTGTACTAGCAAGTGTTAATTACTTTTTTATGAACACTAGTTGTTAATCTTTTTTTGATTTTTTTCTGTAGCGAGATTTCCCCAAATAGCAGTCCGGGTAACGATTATGAGGCAATAAAAAAAATGATTTGAATCAATGGAATGAAAAAAAAATCATACCAGTTTTTCAGCTTATCGTTATTCGTCGTAACATCTTTCAAGCTTTTCACCGCAACAAGTGTGGATAATTTAATGCTCTAAATGCGTCGAATCTTAATCCTACTCACTTCGAATAACCGAAATCTGCTGCCCGATAAAAACAATTACTTTCTTAAATAAGTACCCGGATCACTCACATGGGATGGATTAACAATGGATTTTTGGAACTACATATTTGATCTAAGCAAAACAATTTCGATAATGGCCTGATATCAAACATCCGCAGCCTACTCTATTCATGAGAGAAAGGTTTTGCTGCGATGTAGTAATATGAAACGTATTATCTGACGATAAAAAACATCAATTAAATAATAATCAAATTAATTCATCGCTATTAGTTAGAAGGTGTTCGGCTTATAGCGTTACAAGATGCGGTTAAAATTATCGGGTGATGTTAGAACAGTTCGGAAATGTTATAAACTACTTTATTGAATTCCTAAAGATCTCGCAAAGTTCGGATCGATGTTCAACCCGCCTGCCTTTGCCTTAACTGCGTCTTTTCTGGCTGATTCAATATCTTTTAAACCATTATAACAATATGCACGGTTCAGAAAAAAATGTGGATCGGGTTTGATTGCGATTGCCTGGTTAATAATTGTAAGCGCATCATTGTATCTTCCAAGGTTCCGATAACAAACGCCGATCACATTCATGATGTCAGGATCATTTGGATTATATTCCAGGAATTTTTTGAAATCCCTGATTGCATCTTCATTTTTATTTAGTTCAAGATTGACTAAAGCCCGGTTTTTGTAAGAAGGAGAATATCCCGGACTGATTGCTAATGCCCTGTTTAAGTATACAAGGGCTGAGTCATACTGCAAGCGTAACCCAAATAAGGCGCCTAGATTGTCCAGCGCTGTTGAATAGTCTGGTTTGATGGAGAGCGATTTTTTGTAATCTGAAAAAGCAAGGTCAGCTTTATTCATTTCAAAATATACATTGCCTCTGAGCATATAGGCTTCATGGTCTGCTACATTTATTTTAAGTGCTGCATTGAAGCATTGAATAGCTTCCTGATATTTCTTTTCGTCTTTGTATAGCGATCCCCTGTTTAAATAAGCCCTTGCACTGGGTTGTGTTTTAATAGCATGATCCCATAAGGTGGCGCCATTTAACCAGATACCACATTGTTTAAAGGTCAAAATGCCCATGATGACTGCTATGGGGATATTGAAATGATAAGACCGTGAGAAATTACCTTTTGCGTAGCGGTTAATCAACCACCCGGCGATATAAAAAAAACCGATATATGGCAGATAAGTATACCGATCAGCGATGATGGCGCTTCCCACAGGCATAAATTGTAATACTAATAACAGGTTTGCCAGGTAAAAAAGAATTCCGAATGCAACAACACGCTCCCTTTTCAATGAATAAAACACAAGAACAATCAGTATGACAGAAAATAAAGGAGCGATGTAATAAGCGGTTGGCAGATCCTCATTAATAGGGGCATAGGCGTAAAAAGGAGATAGGTTTACGGGGATTATTAATTTGATAAAATAGATCAGGATGCCATAAAAACCCATAAAAATTCGTGTGCTCAAATTAAATATTTCAGTTGCATCAAGAGCCCCTTTTTCTTTTTGTGCAGTAAACGTGAGTAAACCCATTGCAAACGCAAGGATGAAAAAAGGGATCTTTTCAGCTATCAGCCCTAAATTGAGTTTCCGATGTCTCAAAAGATCAATACAGAATAAAACAACCGGAAAAATAACGGCAGCGGGTTTGGACAATAAAGAAAGTACCAGCAATAGGATTGTTAATCCATATTGTTTTTTTGAACCGGAATCAACATAATTCGTGTATGAGATCAGCCCCGCAAGGAAAAATAGACTATAAAGGACATCTTTTCGTTCAGATACCCATGCAACAGATTCCACATGCATGGGATGAATACCAAATAGAAGTGATGTAGTAAATGCAATGATTAAACTATTCCTGCTTAATATCATTGCAAGCTTGAACACTAAATAGCAATTGAAAAGATGAAGTAACAGATTTAAGAGGTGGTAAGACCATGCATCAAATCCGGAAATGGAGTAGTTTATACCAAGACTTAGCACAGTAAGCGGATGATAATTGCCTTGTATAGGCCTTGTAAAGATCATTTCCAGGTTGGAAATGTCTTTTATCATAGGATTATTAGACACGTAATCAGGATCATCCCAATTGACAAAACCAGCTCTTAGTGCAGGGATATAGGCAATAAAAGTGATTATGAGAATTATTACAAGTGCTGCCGTACTCTTTTGAGAATCCGGGAACGAAGCTGGTACATCTTTTTTCCTGGCCGTAGTTGGCTGCGGTCTATATTTTTTTACCCTTTTCTTCATTATGCAAAATAAAATGGAAAGCCTAACCTAATGTTTTATTTGGATTCATTGTTTAAATATTAGAAATCTATTTACAAAATTGCTTATGTGAACTTATTGCAGCTTGTAAACCCATTTTAGCGGCAATTTGTAAATCCCGGCACGCGGCATCTGTTCTATTTAGAAAAATTTCAGCCATACCGATGTTATAATAGCTCATCGCCGAGTCTCCTTTCAACTCCAGTACTTTTGAAAAGTCGGTAATAACCTGTTCGAATTTTTTTTCTTTGATGAAAAGAATACCCCGGTTATAATAGGCATTTGCGAGGGAAGGATTGAGTTCAATCGATTTGTTATAATCCTTAAATGCAGCGTCATAGTTGTTCTCATCCCTGGAAATATTGCCTCTGCCCACATAGGCTTCTGCTGAACCGGGATTTAATTCAATTGCTTTGGCATAATCTTTCGACGCCGCTATCATATTTTTTTCGTTTGCTAATGCATTTCCACGGTGTAGATAAGCTTCAGCATAATCAGGATTCAGCTCAATTGCCTGATTAAGATCAGTAATTGCTTCAGCGTTTCTATTTAGACTCATTAAGGTTAAACCCCTGTTATAATATAATTGGTGATCATTCGGGTTGCTTTCTATTGCTTTGTTATAATCAATAAGGACGGTTTCGGAATTAGCGCCCTCTTTCAAAATTATTCCTTTATTAATAACTGCTTCGGGATAGCCAGGTCTTAATTCCAATGCCCTGTCATAATTCTTTACGGCCAGCTCATATTTTTTTTCATTCATGAAAAGAAGTCCCCTGTTATAATAGGCTTCGGCATAACCCGGCCTCAATTCAATAGCTTTGTTGAAATCATTCAATGCCTCTGTATATTTTGATAGGTCCATTAAAATGACGCCCCGGTTATTTAAGGCATCGGGATAATCCGGCTGTAATTCAATAGCCTTGTTCAGATCATTCAGTGCCTCAGTATTTCTTTTTTTACCGGAAAGGATTACGCCGCGGTTATTTAATGCTTCTGCATATGCTGGCCTTAGTTCGATCGCCTTGTTTAAATCAGCAAGCGCCTGCTCGTATTTCTTTTCGTTCATGTATGTCCCACCGCGATTATTATAACCAATAAAGGCATCGGGGTTCTTGTTGATCACGTCTGTCCATAGACTAATGCCGTTATTCCATACTTTATTTCGTTTGTATGTTAACGCCGAAAAAAAGATTGTAAACACGGTTAATAAAACTATTGCTGGAGCTTTTCCTTTATCGTTCCAGATCCAGTTTATCCCTTCACCGGCAAGATAAAAAATCCCGATAAATGGAATATAACTGTAACGGTCTGCCATCACAGCATTCCCAACCGGTAATAACTGCAGAACCAAAAAAACAGTGATGGCAAAAAATCCAAGACCAAAAATTATTTTTTTCGTGAAGCGCCGGGAGTAAATCACAAAAGTCAACAGTGCCAGCAGCACAAGCGGGTATATATAAAATTGTATGTCGAGACTCTCTCCGCTTTTTATGGGATAAGGGTAAAATGCACTTTGATAAAGCGGAAGAATAGATTTCCACAGGTAAGTAATAAATCCGTAACAGGCAAAAACAATTCGTTGCGGAATGGAATAGATCGATATATCCAGTATAGCTTCAGATGACTGTTGTGCTAACACCGCAACTACACCGAAAATAATTGCCAATACAAGAAACGGGACCTTTTCTATCCACACTTTCAGATTCATTTTTCTTCCCTTAAAAAAATCAGTCAACACCAATAATACAGGTAAAGAAACTGCCATTGCCTTTGAAAGAAGGGAAAACAAAAAAAACAACAAGGCCAATAAAAAATATTTATTTTGTTTTTCTCCCAGGTATTTTACATAAAAAATATAGGCTCCCAAAAAGAAAAAAGTGTAAAGCAGATCTTTTAATTCAGATATCCAGGCTACTGACTCTGTATGGAGAGGGTGAATACCAAACAACAAGGCCGTTATCAAAGCGACATTGTTTTTATTGCTTAAAAGGTAGACAGCGTAATACACCAGCAATACATTCGCCAGGTGGAACAGTAGATTTATTATGTGATAACCTGTTTCATTCAACCCGAAAAGCTGGTATTCTGTAGCTAACACAAGCATGGTAACGGGATGATAATTGCCCATTACATATTTTGAAAAAATATATTTCAGGTCGATAGAACGAATTTGTTGATTATTCTGCACATAAGAAGTGTCATCCCAAACAAACCCGGCGCTAAAGACCGGTATGTAGGCCAGTAAGGTTATCAAAAGGATCAACGCCAGGCTTACTACGGGAAACTTCGGGACTTTGAACGAAAAGCCCGGGGAGCTTTCCTTAATTGCGCTGTCATGGTATGCATGTATATGCTTTTCCGATCTTTTTTTCTTTGCCATAGCCCTTCTTCAATTGGTCAAAGTAATTAAATAAAAGTGATTTTAATTCTTTATGTACGTGAATTCAGGGCATAAAATCAAGGAAAATCAGCTGAATTGTTTAAACTATTTTCCGTTCAGCTATTGGAGCAAAAACTGGACTTTATTTTTTTAGTTGTTCGCATGCAATTGGTGAAACCGACGGAATAAATCGTGTTCTTCCCTGTAGAAAAGGACTGAGAATTTAGCTTGCCAAATTTGCTGGGCGGATTACGAGCTCTCTGAGTGGAAGTACTCTATTTTGTTAATGAGTAGGCTTGTTCGCTTGTAATCGGTTTTATGAAAGGATAATTTTATAGACGGAAGTTTGTTGTAAATTTTAGTACCCAATCCCTACCTATGAAACGTAACTGCATATTTATATGTGTGATATTGCTAGTTCCCTTTCTATCCTTCTCACAGACTGGCTCAAGTTGTGCCAGTCCCATTCCAATAACAATGGATAGTATTTCCCGAAGTTATACTATTTCTGCATCTACAGGTAGTAATCTACTTTGTACAGGTTCGGGAACATCGCCGGTAACCTATTTTTCTCTTGTAGCAAACAGTTCAGCGCAGAATATGATTCTTAAAATAACTGGGCCCAACACCGGTCGGGTAGAAGTTGCGTTTTATAATGGTACTTCCTGTACTAATGGTAATTTTGAAACAGCATCCAGTATCTGTTTTTATGATGGTACCGGTCTGTGGGCACCGTCTGAAAATTTTGTAATAACTCCTAACCAGACTTATACGCTGAGGATTAAAACAGCCACGACCGGAACATTGACGATACTAGGTTACTATTATACTCCGCCGAATAACAGCTGCGCAGCTGCAATGCCGATCGGTACTATATTATCGTTCGACAACAACGCTGCTCACAAACCTGCAGCGGGCATTAGTCCGGCTGGTGTCTGTGCAGTTTCTCTGACAAACACAGCACTCTATACCTATACGGTGGAGTATACCGGCCCAACAAGTATTTCACTGGAAAATCTTGTTTGCGATAATAATTATCAGGCTGACCTGTTGAATTTGGGTTTCCAGGTGGGAATATTTAAAGGGTCTTGTGCCAGTTTAACAAATGTGACTTGTTATATCGGGATTCCTGGGACGGCACAAATCAGTGCGGGAACTCAACCGGCGGGAACGCAGATGTATGTTGCCATTAATGGGATATTATCTTCCAATTGCGAATACGCCATCAGGGCAATCAATGCTGTCGTACTTGCGGCAGATCTAAAATATTTTACTGCATTAAGAGCACCACATGGAAATATTTTAAAATGGATGAGTTTGAAGGAATATGATAATGCATTTTTTGAAGTGGAACGATCGACTGATGCAGTTAATTTTAGTACGATTACAACTATTGCAGGCCAGGGCAATTCAATCACTGAGAAGAACTACGAGTATATCGATCCGGCGCCTCCATCAAAGAGTTTCTATCGTTTAAAAATGACCACTGGTGATGGAAATAAATCTTACAGCAAGGTTATCAGGGTTGAACGTCAATCCAAAACAAATTCAAATGTTACTTTTAATAATATAGTTACCGATCAGCTTACACTACAGATTAACAATTTAAAGAAAGATAATTTGATTATTAAGATTGTAGATCAATCAGGCAGGGAGGTATATCGTCAAAACACCGGGATAAACGGCGGTTACGACCTTATAAATGTAAATACATCAACTATCGCAAAAGGATTGTATTACCTCATATTAACAGGCACTGACTACAAAGAAGCATTTCGGTTTTTAAAATCATAATTCAATTAATTAAAACAAAAAAACCCGTCCCGATAACTATCGGGACGAGTTTTGAATTGGTTTTTACTATAGTTAATCTATTCTAAGTTCAACAGTTTTCCTGTCACTTGTTTACCTCCTTGTTTCAGGATATAGATCAGTCCGCCGTTCAGATTTTTCGATGAAACTTTATATTCAACAATCTGAGCTCTGTTGGCCATTACATGTCCCTTGTAAACTGTTTGAATCCTTTGTCCAAGCATATTATAAACCTCCAAAGTAGCCTGACCAGTTACATCAGAATTGATCAAGAAGTTCACTCTATCCCTGAATGGATTCGGATAAGCAGATACATTGAGGCCTGTTTCTGGAACAGCTTGGGCTGAAAGCTGAGAACCTATTGTTCTGGTTATCAGTACAGGACAAGGCGTTGTTGAGCTTGGCAAAGTACAGAAGCTTTGAGCCGTTGGTCTGTCACCACCAACCCACGCTGTAAATGCACGACATTCATCAAACGCATTATTGATACAATCCACTGCATTTGTAATGTCAGAGTAAGTAACTCCTGCAGGTAATGCGTTTCCACACAAAGCGCTGTTAGCTAAAGCATATAACCCACTAACATTCTTAGTTGTCAAGGCATCATACACTGCCTGAGTAATCCTACAATCTGATACATGATAAGGCGTTGTAGCAACCGTCCAGATGTACTGACCAATATTTACCGGATCAGGTACACAGTTGAATGTACATTCCTTAACATCGGTAGAACCACATTCCTCGAGGTCAGCAGTTACCAACCACATATTCGGCTGCAATGCAAAGTTGCCCAAGGTGCCAGGATCGATACCCAGGTTCAGACCAAGAGTAATTGTCTGAGCCAATAAGGCATTATTGATCCTTCCGCCTTTCAGCATTGAACCTGGTAAAGTACAGAGATTGTGATCACCTGCCGGTATTGCTCCGCTTGGCCCACCGCCTGGTAACTTGTCAATCACACAATCTGCATCTCCTGCGCTGACGGTTACAGAGTTACCTGGACAACCTACTGTTAATGATCCACCAAGGTTGCCGAGGATCAACTCAATGAAATCTTCAGTTGAATAACCACCGTTAGTTCCATCACACATCTTTCCACCCGCGGTACCATAAGCACCCTGAGTGTATGTGCAATTTGCAGCGCAACATGGAACTGTTACTGTCTGGCTACAGGTTGATGTGTTTCCACATGCGTCTGTTGCTCTCCATGTTCTTGTATACAGTGTCGGACAGGTACCCGTAGATACATCAGAGCCAAGTTGAGTTATTGTTGGCGTACCACAGGCATCGGTTGCAGTTGGTGTTCCAAATACAGGAGCTACTCCGCATTCTGCGGTATAACTAGCCGGGCAGTTAAACACCGGACCGGTCACGTCAGCAACCCAAGTTACAGTACGTGAAATGGTTGCTGTATTGTTACATCCATCTCTTGCGGTGAATGTTCTTGTTTGTGAACGGTTACATCCTGTGGTTTGAATTGCACCATCACTTTGAGTGACTGTAGTTGGTCCGCATGCATCAGTTGCAGCAGCAGAACCGAGTGAAGCACCGGGATCAGCCGGGTTACAACCAAGGACTACAGTGGTATAGCTACCTGTAAATGCAGGAGGAGTAACGTCAACGATCCAAGTTACAGTACGTGAAATGGTTGCTGTATTGTTACATCCATCTCTTGCGGTGAATGTTCTTGTTTGTGAACGGTTACATCCTGTGGT
>JAICGN010000155.1 GCA_025923075.1 Chitinophagaceae bacterium | reverse complement strand
TTAACTTTTAAAACGAATGGTGAAATGTTTATCGCAAACGAAGCGTTAAGTTCCAAGGCTGTATTGCTGAAATTTAATTATATACCCTAAGGACAGATTCGTTGCTTATTTTTCAAGCCCTTCAGCTTTCAATGCCCTTCGTGCGACAAATCTTTTTTCGATCCTGTGAATAATATTGAGCGATAATACAAGCCAAATAAAACCGACGGCGATTCCTGCAATCACATCACTGGCATAGTGTACACGTAGGTATACCCTGCTAAAAGCTATCAGGAGAATGAGTATAGCAAGAAGAATGATCAACGCAATTCGCAACCATTTTAATTTTACCTCATGCCATATCATATGAATAAACATACCGTAGAAAACGACGCTTATCAACGCATGACCACTGGGAAAACTATATCCGCTCACATCACCAATAACCGGAAGGTCCGGTCGTTCCCGCTGAAAATAAAATTTTAGCACGAACATTAAAAGAAGGCTGCTAAGGGATAAAGCGGCAATCCTTGTAGCAAACCATTTTTCTTTCCGATAAATAAAAAACGCTATAAGTATAAAGTTCAGCGGTATCAGTAAATCATGTTTCCCGAGGAATGTAATAAACAACATAAAACCAGTGAGGCCTGAATTAATAAGAGGTCTGATTGCGTTAAAAACATTTTGGTCAAAACCGGAGTTCTCAACTATGAAGACCATGCGGGCAGCATAAATAAAAATGATAAGCGCAAACAGCAGCAGCAGCACAAAGAGGAATTCGATAGTCAGTATCGAGAGCCATGTTTGTCTTTTTTTTACTTCCATAGCCATGCACAAAAAGTTTAGTGATCAGATTTTTAATGCAAACAATTCAATGTCCTCATTTTTCCCTTTCAAATCTGCGTTTCCCATACTTTCACTTTGCCAGTCTTTCATTTCAAGCAAGTCGATTATATCTTTTGATACAAGAAATTTTTGATTCAGATCTGTGCAGGCACTGCGGATTCTTGACGCCGTATTGATCGTATTGCCGCTCATTACTAATTCTTTTTTAGAAATACCTACCTGCCCGACGGTAACTGGTCCCGCATGGATACCGGCTTTATATTCAGGAACGATGTCATAATTCCTCATAAAAACATCCGTGTTTGTATTTAATATCTTTCTTGACTCTATCAATGAATCCACTGCTTTTCGTGCATTTACTTTTGAACTGGGCCACCAGGCTACAATTTCATCGCCGACATATTGATAAATACGGCCATCGTGCTCCATAATTCCTGCAGTGATGCAAAAAATAAAATCACGGATGAATTCGAAATAATCTATGTTTTGAAGCTTTTCAGCGATGGGAGTGGAGTTTCGAAGGTCTATAAAAATTATTATCCTGTTTTCCTGCTTTGGTTGCAGGTATCGACCCAGCATAATATCGACAAAAACCCCGGGAGAATATTTTTCATTTACTTCTATTGCAAGCTGTGTTAAAATATAAAGACCACCCCATTCCGCTATTTTTGGAATGATCCACCCGGCTTGAAAAGTATTCTTGAAAAATCTCTGTATTGATTCATTAAAAGTCCGGTGGCCTATCACCAATTCATAAGTTATATAGATAAAAAAACTCATCACAAGAGCTGCCAGTATGAGGATGATCGTTTTGATAAGAAAATGAAACCAGGGAGAAGTGTGCCTGAGAAATCTTCTTAATACTGAAACAAGCAGAAAGCCGATGATAAAACTTACGAGGAGCACATTCGCTTCTCTTAATATGATGGCTTTAGCAGTGATCGAATCCTGCTCTTCGTATTTAAAAGAAAAAGAATCAGAACTTAATTTGATGAGGAAAATAATAAAATCTGCAAGCGTCCAGCTAAGGGCAATAAGTAAAATGATGGGAAGCTTCCGCTTGTTTACAATAGATCCGCTTGGCACTATAAGTCTTGAAACACCCATAATAAAAATCTAATCCGTCATACTTCAATTTTTTAACCATCAGAAGCTTAAATTTATTTTCGTTCCCAGCGTAAAATTGAATAGCTTTTCGCTTTTTGAAAATCCAACAAAGGCCGCGATCATGAACCTGTTATAGGGAATAAAATAAAATCCTCCGCCGTATGCATTGTGCCATCTTTTTGATTCCTCGCCGTCTAACCATACACGGCCAATATCATAAAAGCCTGTAAGACCAATTGGACCCGGAATAAGATATGATTTTAGCGTGAACAGTCGATATCTTAATTCCACACTTCCGTATAATGTTGACTTTCCCAGGTACCTGTTGGCCCTAAACCCATGCAGGTTATTGTTACCAATAGCAACTGCCTGGAAATATTCAAATGATTTACTAAAGATCCTGGCTCCTCCAAATGACACAACCCCGATCAACCTTGCCGGGTCGCTCAGGCTTGCATAGATCGTCATGTCAGAGCTGAGTTTTGTCAATGCGTTGCTGCTATCTGTAAGACCGGCTGTTGAAACAAATTCATTATTCCATATTACACCACGGGTGGGAAAGACCTCATTATTCCTGTTATCAAATTTCATTGCCAGCTTTGCACCCAAATATGTTTTTTTACTATAGACATCCGCTGAGTCAAGATTTCCAAACGAAGGCTTCCCTAAAATCCTGTCAGCGTTTTCTGAATATTTACTCCAATAATGGTAAAAATAGGGTCCTGCCATTAACTGGAGTCTTTCAAAAATCCGTTGGCGAAATAAGACCTGTAGTTCAATTGCTCTGAACCGGGTTCTGTAATAACCATAATTATCTTCTTCGATCTCTGTATTGTTACCTAACCCAAAGAAATTATTTACTTCGGGTAATCCAAATTCACCTTTTAGCAGCAGATCGAAATCGCGTGTTATATGATTGAATTCGCCATCATACCTGAAACGATAACTTCCCCGATTTAATGAATAGTATGCTCCGAATTTTTGATCGGTGGCATAGGGCTCATTACGAAACCCATAGGTTCGTTGTGAAAAACCTGCGCCGACAATAAATCCATCATCGGAATTAGCGCCTACCTGGATTTGGGGAAAGCTGATGGTATTGTATTTATATCCAAGAATGCTGTACGAGTTGACCGGCGGGTCTTTTGAAAAACGATTTTTAGTGTGACTTTTATTTTTAATGTAATTGCCTTCAACATTCATATCATAGAGCAGGTTCTCTACATTGCCCCGAATATTAAATGTGTCATTTCCTTTTCCGCCAATTATGCGCAGTTTAATTCTTGATTCTGCATTCTCATCAATATCAAAGACGTCATTATCCCCAAGGCCATAAAGCCGGATCTCACGGGTATTGGAAGGTTCAAATATTCGGTCATACATTATAAAACTGGTATCGTTGCCCGCCTCCCTGGCATAGACCCTGATCTGTAATCCTTTTCCATGATTACTTATTTTAAAATATTCTTTTTGATTACTACCAACTACATTCACTTCCCTTGAAATGAACTTATAATAAGTTAGTGCTGCATTTGTTAGTGCGGCTCTGCGGCTTATTAGTTTATCAGACATTGTTTTGCCGCTTAGTGGGTAGATTTCAGGTGGTAATTTTTTTACGGCCCTTGTTATGACACTATCAGTAAGTTTTTCCTGAACTTCAGCAATTGTTTTTTTCCATTCGGCTTCATCCAGATCCGTAAGAAAAAGTCTGTCAAAATCTCTTGAGGCAAAGCCGAGCCAATTTACCTGTGGAATATCGTTTCTAAAACCCGCAAGAAAAGGCAATAGTTTCTTGCTCGTTCTTTTCAGCAACTGGCCGTCGGAATAAAAATAAGCCTGGTCCCTGTCACGGGGAATAGGGTAATATATCTTACCTTTCCCAGTATCGGTTGTTGCCCATTTCCATTGATCAAAATGACGATCGAAATCACCCAGAAGGATATCAAGTAATCTTGCACGCAACACGGCAAACTGATCGGCCCTGTGATCATTCTCTTCAACAAGCTTATCAAAAACCTTTGCAGTGCTTTTTGTATCAGTGGCATCAAATGAAGGATCTCTTTCTTCCAGCATGCAAACCGTATTTGCAAACAGTGGCTGGTAAAAACCCAGCGCAGGATCATCGGGCACAAAAAATAATTCCGGGTGAGGAACCGCAACATTCAATGGCTTCGCTAATTCAGGAATAGTAAGCGGTCCGTAAGGATGCGATGCCGAATTGAATTCCTGGACAAGGTCCTGGGCCACCGTACCCCTGAATTCTATCGGTAAAGCACCGGTTGGAAGCTTATCAACTGAACGTAATGCCCATTCTTTGCCCTTTTTATCTGTTAATCGTAATGATTTTGTTTGCTTGCCGCCGCCCAGGCCGGTGATGGTGAAGCCACCCCGTTCTTCGTTAATTTTGAAAACTTTCATGTTTACCGGCGTTGTCCATTCATGACGATAATTCTGACCGAGCACATATTTTTTGAAACCACTTATCGGTTGATAATTATCACTCGCAGAAATATTGACTGTATCCTTATATTTAATATTAGGAATGTTAACCTCTCGTTTTGAAGAATCGCCGGTTAACTCCGGCAGCTCTGAAAAGTTGAATAGGGCAGTGCCAAAAGAATTCCGCACGGAATCAGTGACAGTATAAAAGTTGACAGTAACATTTTTATTTGTCGATACTTCCATTACTGCAAAGCCTCTTAAGGATTCGGCGTATCGGCTATTCTTGCCTTTTGAAACCCTGTTTATTTTACAACCGCCACCACTCACTATATAATTATAGCTGCTATCCTGAATTAATTGCAATCCATGATCGTGTCCGGCAACAAAGACAACATGTGGATGTGACTTTACTGCGTCAGTTACCAGGTTTATCATGTTAGCATAGGTCGGATGAGGGAGGTCCTGCGGGGTACCAAAAACACTTCTTGCAATTGGGTAAATTGATCCCAGCACGGGAAGCGGTATATATAGGTTTGGTCTTATATCAGTAAATGGAAAGATGTGATGCTTCAACTGAAAAAAACCTCCATGCACACTGTTGCTTTTAAAAGGATGATGACAAGCGAGCAACACGACTTTTTTTGAGTTGCGCGTCACCAGGTCTTCGATCTGAGTTAATAATTCTTCATTGGTTTTGCAGTCACAATCGGATTCAATACCGGGTTTTTCATAAGGATGCAGCCACCACTGGCTATCAAAAATGACGATGGTTACATCGTTTCCAAGATCTACTGCTATAGGTCCCGGACAACCATCTTTAGGGAAAAATTGTACGTTGGGCTTATTCAATATATCTACATACACCTGCTCACGGATAATTGTCTCGTAGCCATTTCTTGATCCATTGCTCCAATCATGATTTCCCGGGATCATAATTACCCTTGCCTGTGTATTTTCCACCACAGACAATTGAGAGTCTAAAACAGCTTTTGCGGCCTGGTAAAGAGCTGACTGGTCATCGGGAAGGCCCGTATCGTATAAATTATCGCCAAGATAAAGTACCGTTGTTTTTTTATCAAGCTTGATGAATTGTTTTACGGCCTCGACAACGGGATGCCTTCCATTCGTTAATTCACCGGCATCCCCAATAAGAACAATGCGCTGGCTGATCGTATCCGTTTGTGTTGTTTGGCCGGTTTGCGCATTCAGAGAAAGGTGAAAGCCATAAAGCAGACAGATATAAAGCCCGATAGTTTTTTTCATTGCCAGTGTAAAATTAAGCCAGGTTTAAATAGAGGATTGCTCCTGTTCCAAACGACTTGTTACGATCAAAATCTTACCTTAAAAAACCGTGCCGTTGATTGCTGCTACGGTAAAAAAGCTCGCGACCGCATCATAAGGTGTTTGACAGCACAATTAAAACGGGTAAGTTACATAAAAGTTCAGCTATTATGGCATGATTTTAAAGGCCGTATACGAATAAATAGTGTTCAAATTTTCGGAATTTATCCGTCTCGAATGGTGCTTTTTATTTTTACTAAAAACATTGTACATTTAAACGCAATAATTTATACTGCATCGATTAACCTATTTCAAACCGGCAATCCTGAAAAAACACGTTATTCCATCATTCATTTAAATTATTTACATGAACTGCTTTAACAGACTATTGCTTATTGTTGTTTTATGTTTCTCTTTTTCATTCGTTGCGCAGGCCCAAACCGATTCAATGACGGTTGCCGCCAATTCTTCCTTTAAAATCAATGGGTCAAAGAAATTCTGGATGGGTTCAAATTATCGTGCCGAATGGAAAACCCCGATAACAGTACCCATCATTAATATGTCAACTGAAAAAGGGGGGCTAACCCCTGTCAAAAAAGGAGGGGGGAAACAAACAAAATCATTGCGACTCGAAGACCCTACGGGAAGGCAATACTCATTCCGTTCCATAAAAAAATTCATTACGGGTAAATCATTGCCACTTGATCTCCAAAGTGAGGCCGCAGAAGACCTGGTTGCGGATGGCGTTTCCGCTTCATACCCTTACGCCGCATTATCCCTTCCGCCCCTCGCGAGAGCAGCGGGCGTGCCCGCACTTGATGTTAAAGTAATTTACATACCTGATGATCCGAAATTGGATGAATACCGCGAAGACTTTAAAAATCTTCTCGCCTACTTCGAAGACAGGTTGCCCGATTCCGTAGATAAAGCGCTTGACACAGATGAATTAGTAGCAAAGTTGAAAGACGATAATGATAACGAAGTAGATCAGTATGCATTACTAAAAGCAAGAATATTGGATATGTTCGTTATGGATCTTGACCGGCACGAAGATCAGTGGCAATGGGGTGTGATAGACAAAGAAAAAGGGAATATATATTATCCTATTCCTCGTGACCGTGACCAGGCGTTTTTTATAAACCGCGGAGTAATTCCCGGAATGGTAAAATGGCCCTGGTTAGTACCACAGTTGCAGGGGTTCGATGACGAAGCAAAGGGCATCAACCGTTTCAATTTTGCCGCACGTAACCTGGATCGTTTCTTTCTAAATGAATTGAATGAACAGGACTGGAGAAAAGCTGTGGATGAGTTTTTGCCGAAAATGACAGATGAAGTAATTGAAAACGCAATAAATCAACAGCCAAAGGAGATAAGACCGATTTCCGGAGATTTTCTTATTGCTAAATTAAAAGCAAGACGCCAGTATTTAGCTGCTGAAGTAATGAAATACTACCGTTTCATTTCTGAAAAAGTAAGTGTAACAGGGAGTGATAAAAAAGAATTGTTTGAGGCGATACGCAATAGTGATGGGTCTGTTCAGCTAAAGGTTTATAAGGTAACAAAGGAAGGAGAGCAATCTACACTGATGTACGACCGGACATTTGATCCGAAGATCACTGAGGAATTGAGATTATATGGTTTTGGGGGAGATGATAAGTTTGTTGTAAGAGGAACTGAAGATAAAATCAAAATACGATTGATCGGCGGCGATGGAGAAGATAATTTTGAAGCCATTGATAATAATAATGGCGGCATTGTGTATGATCTGAAAAATGAGAACAATAAAATTACCGGTGATTTCAGAGATAAAATGAGGAATGACACTATTGTGAATTCATTTGACCGGTTGGGTTTTAAATATAATCAGACCATTCCTTTTTTAACAGCTAACTATAATTCTGATGACGGATTATTCCTGGGCTTCTCGTTGAGATTTATCAATCATGGGTTTCGCAAAACACCGTATAAGAACATGCATGAGTTCACAATAACTCATGCACTTCAGACCAAATCATATGGCTTTCGTTATTACGCGGAATATATGAGTGTATTTGGTCGGAATACAGACCTGTTAACGGATATCGATATTAAAGGTCGCAATAACATAACCAGTTTTTATGGTTATGGCGATAATTCGATTTATGATAAAGGCAAGCCAAACAAATGGAAATATTACTGGGCAAAATATAACACAGGTGATGTCGGAATATTCTTGCGCAAAAGGTTTTCGGAAAAAGTCAGGTTCATCTTTGGCCCTGTTCTCCAATATTATTCCCTGGATTCAAACAATAACCTGGGCAAAAATATCTTAAACACCGGAGCCAATGGTCTTGATCCAAACACACTGTTTCATAGTCAAAAGTATTTGGGGGGTAAGTATACTCTTATTGTAGACACGAGAGATAACGCCATCATGCCGATGCGTGGCATTTATTGGGAGACTAGCGGCCGTAGTCTAAGAGGATTAAATGATGAAGCTTATAATTTTACTAAGTTGAATTCTGAATTTACTTTTCATATAGGTGTGTTTCCCAAAAGACTTATTTTTTCCAACAGGATAGGCGGCGGTCATAACTTCGGCGATTTTGAGTTTTACCAGGCACAGTATCTCGGCGGTGAAGAACATCTCAGAGGATACCGCAAATACAGGTTTGCAGGTCGTTCAAAATTCTATAACAATGCGGAGTTGCGATTAAGACTTACCACTTTCAGAACCTATCTTTTCCCTGTTTATTTTGGAATAGTGGGTTTTTATGACACAGGAAAAGTATGGGACCTTGATGGGAATAGCAATAGATGGCTGAGTGGTTATGGCGGAGGTATATGGATCGCTCCATTGAAAAGATTTGTATTCACGGCCAGTTATACAGCGTCTAAAGAAGACAAGCTGCCGTTGATATCGTTTGGCTGGCAATTTTAACAGCAGAAATTATTTTATACAGACAAGCCGCTTCTTGTATGAGGCGGTTTCTTTATTTTGCATTTTCAAAAACAGTTGACAGGTAATTGCAATTATGACAGGAGTGTCTTCGATTTAAAAAAAACAAAATTGTATTTATCTCGATTTTAATAATTAAAAATTGGTCTTAAAACATTGGACTGC
>JAICGN010000154.1 GCA_025923075.1 Chitinophagaceae bacterium | reverse complement strand
TGTCTTACCACATTACAGACAACATTGGGTTTACCCAACGTGTAATAATGCAACACAGGCACCCCTGCGGCTTTCAATTCCTTAGATTGTGCCAGTAACCATTCTGTCCCCACCTGTTCAACACAGGCATCATCCTTACAATTCAATATCTCATTAGAAAGCTCAGTTGGGATATCGACATAAAACGTTCTCGGGATATTGGAGAGTTGTTTTTTTGAAGTAATGGGTTTCAGGCCGGGAATGATTGGAACTGTAATTCCGGCATCATGACATTGCTTTTCAAATTCAAAAAACTTCTTATTATCGAAAAACATTTGTGTTACGATGTATTCAGCACCGGCATCCACTTTATTTTTCAGATAAGTAAGATCGGTTTGCATATTCGGCGCTTCAAAATGTTTTTCCGGATACCCCGCGACGCCAATGCAAAATTTAGTTCCACTTGTTCCTTTCAGTTCTTCTTCAATATAAATCCCATGATTAAGGTTTACTACCTGTTTCAATAATTCGATAGCATATTTATGACCCCCTGGCTCCGGTTCAAAAGAGCTTTCATTTTTAGCCGCATCCCCGCGAAGCACAAGCACATTGTCAATACCGAGATAGCTAAGTGTCAATAATGCATCCTCGGTGTCCTGCACAGTAAACCCTCCGCATATAAGATGGGGAACTGTATCAACATTATAGCGATTCATTATGGAAGCACAAATCGCTTCGGTGCCCGGGCGTTTGCGAACAACAACCTTTTCAAAGCTTCCATCTGATCTTTTTTTAAAAATATGTTCGCTGCGGTGATATGTGACATTGATATAAGCCGGTTTAAATTCCATCAAAGGATCCAGGTGGCTATAAATAGCGGCGATTCCTTTACCCTTTAATGGAGGAAGTATTTCAAATGAGATCAATGTATCCTTTGCCCCTTTTATATGATCGATTATTTTCATTGCCTATTTATAATTAATCCCGATAGCTATCGGGACGTGCAAAGCTAAGCATGATAGGCTCATTACGCAAATTGATGTTAAAGCAAATCGACCTCCTGACTCGTTAATCTTTCAAGCCTTACTTTTGCTCTAAGATGTCAATTACTATTAGTACAAAAGATCTCGTCAAACGTTATCGCCAGCGAACAGTGGTGAATCATGTTTCCATTGAAGTAAAACAAGGAGAAATTGTTGGACTGCTTGGTCCTAATGGCGCCG
Organism: Chitinophagaceae bacterium; assembly: GCA_025923075.1. Classification (GTDB taxonomy): domain Bacteria; phylum Bacteroidota; class Bacteroidia; order Chitinophagales; family Chitinophagaceae; genus VBAS01. The sequence continues at coordinate 7,823 of JAICGN010000154.1, read as the reverse complement.
GTAAAACAACCACTTTTTACCAGGTGGTTGGTTTGATAAAACCTGATGAAGGGCATGTATTTTTAAATGATACAAACATTACAAAACTTCCCATGTACAAAAGAGCCAAAATGGGAATTGGTTACCTGCCGCAGGAAGCATCAGTTTTCAGAAAGCTAAGCGTGGAAGATAATATTCTGGCAGTGCTTGAAATGTCTAATGTGAGCCGTGCAGAGCGTCACAAGAAACTTGAAAAATTGATCGGCGAATTTCGGTTACAGCATGTCCGTAAGAGCAATGGGGATGTGGTGAGTGGCGGTGAAAGAAGAAGAACAGAGATCGCAAGGGCATTGGCCAACGATCCAAAATTTATCTTATTAGATGAGCCATTTGCCGGCATTGACCCGATCGCCGTTGAAGATATACAGGCTATTGTGGCAAGGCTGAAATACAAAAACATTGGTATCCTGATTACAGACCATAATGTAACAGAAACGCTAAGCATTTGCGACCGGGCTTACTTGCTGATCGAAGGAAAGATCTTTAAACATGGTACCGCTGAAGAATTAGCTGCGGATGAAGATGTGAGGAGATTATATCTTGGGAGAAATTTTGAATTAAGAAGGAAAGATTATTTGCATGAAGAAGCAAAAACTGAAGGGGATTTGCTTAAAAATATCATAGAAACCATAGAAGGTTCGCCGGGCTTTCCTCCGGACCCCCGGAATCCATCACCATAATAGCTCCATTTAATATTAATTTCCGTTACTTTATTTTGTTTTTCAATGAAATTACTCAGCCCGGCCATATCATCTCTTGCCCGTATGCGTATGTGGCGCATTGATGCCTGGAAAAATAATCCGATCGAAGCGCAGCGTGACGTGTTGCAAAACCTGGTAACGGCGGCGCAGTACACTGAGTTTGGAAGGAAGTATAGTTTTTCAGAGTTATTTACTCTTCGAGCTTTTAAGCAAGCGGTTCCGATTCACGACTACGATGACATGAAGCCTTACATAGATCGTATACTGACGGGTGAACAAAATGTGTTATGGAACACTCCTATCTACTGGTTTGCTAAAAGCAGTGGCACTACCAGCGATAGAAGCAAATTCATTCCGGTTAGCGATGAAAGTTTACAGGATTGCCATTTCAAAGGCGCCAAGGATGTATTGACGTTGTATTACAACTTTAATCCTGCTTCGGAATTATTAACAGGTAAGGGATTGGTGATTGGCGGAAGTCATACAATTAACCAGGTTAACCCTGAAGCGCAATATGGCGATCTGAGTGCTGTATTATTACAGAACACTCCGTTCTGGGGACATTGGATAAGAACTCCCGATCTTAGTATCGCATTGATGGATGAATGGGAAAGCAAAATTGAAAAATTAGCCAACAGTACCATCAAGGAAATTGTAACTTCTATTTCAGGCGTACCTACCTGGACGGTAGTTTTATTCAAGCGAATTCTTGAGATCACCGGCAAAAATTGTATTGCAGATGTATGGCCGACACTTGAACTCTATATGCATGGCGGTGTTTCCTTTACTCCATATAGAGAGCAATTCAAAAAATTGATTGGAAAAGACATTCACTACCTGGAAATGTATAATGCCAGCGAAGGTTTTTTTGCCGCATCAGATACTCCCGGCGAAGACGGCATGTTGCTTTTTCTCGATCATGGAATTTTTATGGAATTTATGCCGGTAAGCGAGTATGGGAAAAGCGAGCCCGAAACGATCGGGCTCCAGGATGTCGAAACCCATAAAAATTATGCATTGATAATTTCTACAACCGGAGGCTTGTGGAGATACTTATTGGGAGACACCATTCAATTCACTTCCATAAAACCTTTTAAAATAAAGGTATCAGGACGATTGAAGCATTACATCAATGCGTTCGGCGAAGAAGTGATCGTTGACAATACTGATAAAGCAATTGCAATTGCAAGTGAAAAAACAGGAGCTGTAGTTGCTGATTATACGGCTGCACCGGTTTATTTTTCTGAAGCATCAAATGGTGCACATGAATGGCTGATCGAATTTGAAAAAGAAGCAACAAGTCTGAATGATTTTACAAAAGAATTAGATAGTGCTCTAAAAAGTATCAACAGCGATTATGAAGCTAAAAGATATAAGGATATGGCGTTGAGTTTGCCTGTTGTGCATTCAGTAAAAAAAGGAACTTTTGCAGCCTGGTTAAGAAGCAAAGGAAAACTTGGTGGCCAGCATAAAGTTCCCCGGTTAAGCAATGAGCGGATCTTGATCGAAGAAATTTTAAAGATGAGCAGAGAATAGAAAGATAAATGGAGTCCCGAAGCATCGGCACTAACAAAAGATCAATAGGATTATTTTTGCCCGTAACATAAAAATAAAAAATGAAACTACTCGAAGGAAAAGTTGCCATAGTAACTGGCGCTGCCCGCGGTATCGGTGAAGCAATTGCGCTAAAGTTTGCAGAACATGGGGCAACTGTTGCATTTACTTACGTAAGTGATAGCAGCGCTGAAAAGGCGGCAAACTTAGAATCAAAATTGCAGGGCATGGGGGTGAAAGCAAAAGCTTATAAAAGCAATGCCGGTGATTTTGCACAATGTGAAGTGTTTGTAAATGATGTATTAAAAGAGTTTGGAACGGTAGACATATGTGTAAACAATGCCGGTATTTCAAAAGACAATCTTTTACTACGAATGACACCTGATCAATGGAATGATGTGATACAGGTAAACCTGAACAGCGTATTTTATATGACCAAACAGGTGATACGACCCATGATGAAAGCAAAGAGTGGTGCGATCATTAATATGAGCAGTATCATTGGTGAAATGGGAAATGCCGGGCAAACAAGTTATGCAGCATCGAAAGCCGGCATCATTGGTTTTACTAAATCAGTGGCGAAAGAGCTGGGCAGCCGTAATATCCGTTGCAATGCAATTGCACCGGGATTTGTAGAAACCGATATGACAAGCTATTTAAAGCAAGGCGAAGCCGCCGATAAGTATAAAGCTGGAATTCCCCTGGGTCGTTTTGCTTCGGGTGAGGAAATTGCCAACACGGCTTTATTTCTTGCAAGTGATTGGGGAAATTATATTACCGGGCAAACGATCAGTGTTTGCGGAGGACTAAACATTTAGAACCATGATTACCATAATTTGATTGGATTAGGAGGAAACGTGAAAATTTCCTCCTAATCTCTGCCTGCCGCCAGGCAGGTTTTATAATCCTATTAATCGTGGTTCTCTACTGTCATAAAAACTCTGAATCCCACTTCAGGTGAAGCTTCTGTGTAATTCATTTGACTTTGAATGCGGACATCATAACCGGGAGATTTGTAGCTCCCGCCTTTTGCTATACCTTTTTCACTTACCATTTCAGCCACATTACCACTCATGTTATATATGTTATATGGTGCAATCGGTTCAAAAGAATTTACAGAAGCTGTATAGATTGCCATGCCGCTTGAACTGCCTGCCACGTTTTGAAATTCTGAAACGACCATATATTCTTTTGTCGTCTTATTATAAGTAATGCTTTCATCTCCTAAATGCCTGAAGTTGCAAAGGAACTGACCATCTTTATTTCTTAAATAATGGTTACTCCATGGATACATTTTGTTTTTATTTCCTCCGCTTGCAACTGTCATCCATGTTTCCTCTGATGGTAAAAAGAATTTTACCTTCCTGAATTTTCTCTTAGCATCTGAATTGTACTGATTCGTCAGCCAATCACAATAAGCCAGTGCGGCTTCATATGAAATATTAACTACCGGGTAATTAGCATATGCGGGGTGCAGGTGATAATATTTTGCCATTGGTCCACTTTCCCATTTCGCTGAATCGATTCTATATTTTTCCGCGAATGCAGCCCCCTTTATTTTTAAGCTTCCAAGGAAACCTCTGTACTCGGAGTTTGACACTTCATATTTACACACAAATAAGCTATCATTCACCTTTGCCATCGCCTGTTGAATGCTTTTAGCGATTAGCGAAGAAGAATGGTGTGTATTAAATGAAGTAAGTACACCTATTAACAGGACCATACCTGGAGACAGAAATAATTTGGCTATCATGTTGGGGATTTTTGTATCTAACGAAGGTGCCAAAGGGATATTTTATTCATCCCTGCAATTTTATTCCTCTCTTCTTAATATACGCATGCCAAAGTATCATAGAGGCGATCGTACGGTATGGCCGCCATGATTCGGCGATAGCTAGCATATCTTCCTTTGTTGTATGAACATGCAGTTTCTTAATTTCCTTCAGGCTATTTACCAAAGCAATGTCGCCGAGCGGGAACAGGTCTGATCGTTGTAACGCATGCATTAGATAAACATCCACTGTCCAATCGCCAATTCCTTTTATCTTTTTTAATTCAATTCGTATCTCATCTTCATGGGCCGCAGAAAATTTTTTCAGCCGGAGTTGCTTTGACTGAATTGCTTTTGCAAGTTCCCTGGCATAAATTATTTTTTGCCGGCTAAAATAACAGGCGCGAAGTTCTTCATCAGATAAAGAAAGAATTTTTTCGGGTGTTGCATAGCCAATTTTCTCTTTAAGTTTTTTGAATGCGGCATAAGCGGAAGCAAGCGAAACCTGTTGCTCAAGAATTGTAAGGATCAGTGTTTGAAAAGTAGCCGGTCTGGTCCACATCGGCGGATGCCCGTGTTTCCTGATCACTGAATCCAGGTCCTTATCAATACGGCGAAGCTTATTGCAAATTGTCTTGAAATTGGATGAATCGAAAGTTTGATGCATGATTTAGCCCTCAAAAAAGAGGGCTAAACTAACTACAAAATCTTTATTTCGGCGAACCTGCCAATTTTTTCTTATTCATTTTAATAAATTCTTTCAGTTTTTTTGAAGCCTCTTTTTTCATCACTACTGCATCAAGAAATTCTTTTTTTCTTTTTGGTGATAATTTCACGAAATCTTTTTCTTCATTATACATCAGTTTTGACAGATCATCATGCGTCATTACCAATTGCGCCAGTTCTACATTAAACATTTTCATTTCCTGGCTCACCACCGGGGCCTTGCCTTTGAAAATTATGGAAAGAACCGGTAAAAAAGGTATATCATCCTTATCACTTTTTACTAAGCCATTTGTCTTCACCGGAATTTGCAATGCTGCTGCTGCCTGCAATATCCCATTACCGAAATACACACTGTAATCTTCATCGGCTTTTGTTACTTTTTTCAAGGCCGTTGAATAAAGGGCCTTGCGAATGGCTTCCACTCTCATCCATGGTTCCAGCTTGTCCAGCTCACTATGATATTTTTTATAATAACAAGCTGCTGCTGCCGCAATTTGTGGCGTAGCAGAAGAAGTTCCAGCTCCGGAATAACTTATAGTTTTCCTGTTCATCATTGCCCATGGCATGTTCGGAGTAAAGGCAGCCATCGCTTTTTTCATATTTTTTTTCGGGCCCCAGTTACCCTGCATCTCACCGAGTTTTTTAATGTAATAAGGAGCATAATCATAAGTAACTCCACATGCGGCAATGACCCTGTTAAACCGTGCGGGATAAACAAGTTTCCTTGTTGGCAATCCATTGAAATTGTTTCCTGCTGCCGTCACTACAACTATTCCTGCATCATAAGCAGTATTAATAATGTCAGCCCATAGTTGTGAGGGGACACCTCCCATACTCATTGAAATCGCATGTACTCTTGTACCGCTATTATTCAGATCGATCAGGTATTGTAATGCCCGGGCGAAACTGCTTGCTTTGAATAAGACAACGCTGTTACTGATCCGGCATGGAATAATTTCAGCAAAAGGAGCACCGCCAAGGAAATCATTGAATTTGCCGTCTGCGGTTTCATAAATATTACCAGCAAGTATACAACCCGTACCAGTGCCGTGGCCGGGCATTTTCAATGTGCCTCCAATATTCTTATCAGTTGCATCATTTAGGTTTTCGCCCTCTACAAAATTCCTTTGTAGTTTCTTACTCAGCTTGGGCGGTATTTGCGGATGGTTGGAATAACCCGTATCAAGATGACCGATACGGATGAGATATCCATCATCATTGATCATGACTTCATTTCTCGCATCACGCAATTGTGAAAATTTTTTTTCGAGATACCAAACAGTGTTCTCATGCGGGTTCCAGTCGGGATCATAATCATCCGGGTTGCTATCGCTTTTAAGGATGGCGCTTTTTACATTTTTCATACCACCATGCACCTTATTGTCAACAATAAATTCGCTGACAAAATCCGGCTCCACAAAACTTTGATTGGTTTTTATTTGATCATTTACCATGTGTGCAAGATCCCATGGATTTACTTCGGAGGCAGAAACATTGGTTTTTGCGAGAAGTTTTCTTGAAGAGGATGTTAGCGGCCCTTTTGTTTTTGACTTTTTAGCCGGGGCAAAATCTGATACTTTAAGTTTTATGCCGTCGGCTTTTAATTTGTTTACAAAGTCAAGTCTTGATTTTGACAAGGGTTTCCCTTTTGTTGGAAAGGAAGCTGTATCAATGATCAGCTCGATCTTTCCATTTACTGTTTGCATAGAAAGAATTTTAAATAGAAAAAGGTTTATTTAACTGCAGTTTCAGGCTAAGATCTCCAAGCATTTGTTCCTTTGGCATTTGGAAATCCGGCATTGATTTTTTTAACGTGGCAATTAATTGCTCGTAGGATTTTATTTTTTTTGCTGACTTTATGATCTTAAAAAATACCGCGGTAAACAGGCTGTTATTGGGAAACTGATCAGTTTCAGCATTTGAAGTTTGAAACTCCTGGCTGCTGGAGATCTGGAGTAGTGAAGCAACGATCTTTCCTTTCTTATTTGTTTTAAAAGTTTTAAGTTCTTTTGAACCGAGTTCCTTTACAAGTTTATTGTAAAATTTCTTATTCTTTTGATATGTTTTTTCGCCTTCTTTTTTTGGCATTGCCTTCGATGGTCCTTTTTTTGCCAGCACCACCAGCTTGGCGATATCACCACTGAAACAACTATCTGACACCACCACTATCCTGACTCCTTTCTTAAATTTTTTCCATTGATAGTACAATTCATCATCTATCAATTGTGCATCATAGAGACACCATGTTTCGTCATAGCGATCTGACCATGGATCATCTTCGTCCTTATTAAAATCAGGAATTTCATTCCCTCCATGCCCCGAATAATAAACGACCACAAGGTCGCCTGTATTGGATTTCGCTGCAAGGCTATCAAGCGCTGAGATCACATTTGGCCTTGTTGCTTCTTTCGTAAGGAGTTTTGTTACTGACCCGAATTTTTGTTTTTTTAAATATGCCGCTATTTTATTGGCATCCGCTTCACACACCTTCAATGCACCATCCCACCCAGCATAATGACCTGGGTTAACGCGATTGATACCAATTACTAATGCGTGTCCTTTAGGCATAAACCTTGGTTTTAGTTAACATTCATTCAAACTCCTTATTATCGACCCATTCATTTTTAATTATTGACCAAAAGTCCTTTGCCAATCCCTCCTCAAGGTATTTATAAGGAAGCCAACCATAACCGTTCTCTCCCCAATCTTCTCCCCATGAATTCCGGATCTTTAATGCTCCCACCGTTTTTCCCGTTTCGCCTTCTATCTCAATCACTTTTTTATCATCAAATCCAATTGCAACAACAGCGTGACCACCCAGTAACCTGTTTTTTTTCCCGGGAAAGGAGATCATTCCTGTCGGTTTACTCGCAGCTATATTGTTATATACAGTGAAACCAAACATTACCGGAAGTTGTTTTACCAGGTTGATCTTTATTTGCTGTAGGACTGCATCGGTTTTCAGGTCCTGTTTGTCAAGGCGGTAATATTGTATTGCCTGGTAATTTTGGCCAAAGGCATAGCAAAATTGT
>JAICGN010000153.1 GCA_025923075.1 Chitinophagaceae bacterium | reverse complement strand
GCATCAGCTCAACTGATGAGTCTGGGCAGCGAAATGGCAAAAGCTGCTTGCCAAATTTGCGCGGATATTTGCTGGCAATGCAATGAAGAATGCAGTAAGCATCAAACGGATCACTGCCAGGAATGTGCCAGAGTATGTAAACTATGTGCCGAAGAATGTCAAAAGATAGCAGCCTGACCATTAACAATTAACAATTAACCAATAACTCGCCACTAACATTCTGGCAAACTCAATGGTACATTTATCGCCAAACCGCCGTCAGCCGTTTCTTTATATTTTGTATCCATGTCTTTTGCAGTATCCCACATTGTTTTTATTACTGCATCCAACGAGACTTTTGCATAATCCGGTGAACCCTGTAATGCAAGTTGCGATGCTGTGATCGCTTTGATGGCACCCATCGTATTTCTTTCAATGCATGGCACCTGTACCAAACCCGCAATCGGATCACAGGTAAGACCAAGATGATGTTCCATTGCTATTTCAGCTGCCATCATTGCCTGCTTTTGGGTACCACCCATGCATTCAGTTAGCCCGGCAGCAGCCATTGCAGATGATACACCTATCTCTGCCTGGCATCCGCCCATTGCTGCAGATAATGTAGCGCCCTTTTTAAATATGCTTCCGATCTCCGAAGCGGTCAATAAGAAACGAATGATCCTATCGTCATTATTTCCATCTCCAAAAACAATATAATAGTGTAACACAGCTGGTATCACTCCCGCTGCTCCGTTTGTTGGCGCGGTCACCACACGACCAAAAGATGCATTCTCTTCATTTACTGCTAATGCAAAACAACTTACCCAATCCAAGGTATATTTAAATGAATTGCCACCGGCTCTTATCGTAGCGATCCAGCTTTTATAATCATTATACTTTTTTCCAGCCAATAATTTCTTATTCAGTTCAGCAGCACGGCGTTTTACATTTAGGCCACCAGGTAAGATTCCTTCGGTATGACATCCCCGGTAAATACATTCACTCATCACTTTCCAGATTTTTAATATGCCTTCACGGGTTTGCTTTTCTGGCCGCCATGCGTTTTCATTTTCCATCACCACCTCATTAATTGACATTCCTGTCTTCATGCACCAATGTAATAAGTCATTTGCTGTATTGATCGGAAATGGCAATTGTATTTCTGTCGAGGTGGATTTTTTCTCTCCTTCTTTTACCACAAACCCACCGCCGATACTGTAATAAGTTTCTGAAATAGCTTCCCCATTCTTGAAATTTGCTAGAAATGTGACCGCATTTGGATGATATACTAACGATTCACTGTAAAGAAATTCAATATCTTCTCTCGGATCAAACTGAACTTCATGTAAGCCACCGAGCACTAATTCCTTCATAGCAGCAATATCTGCAATACGGCTATTTATCGATTGCACATCAAAAGTTACAGGATCTTCGCCGCATAATCCCAATTGTATGGCGATGTCGGTACCATGTCCTTTACCTGTTTTTGCCAATGATCCATAAAGCAACACACGGACCGCATTCACCTCTTGCAGCAAATTTCTATCTACTAAAGTCTGTACAAATTTTTGAGCAGCACGCCAGGGCCCTAATGTATGTGAACTGGACGGCCCCACTCCTATTTTGAGAATATCGAATACTGATATGGCTTCGTATGACAATTTATTAGTTTAAGATTGAGACTTGGTTTCACTTTCCCTGCTTAATAGCTCACGGTATCGTTGCTCATGCTTTTCCCATTTCACTTTGACTGAAAATACCGAAATAAAAACCACTATAGCCAATATGGCTACCAGTAACACAAGGATAAGTGATTTGAACCCGGGATACGTTTTTGTGACTGTTGCCACCCTTTTATCCCACCCCGAAGTAAAATTGATAAACATCGCTACTGCAAACAGCACCCCGATTGGCAGCCCCATCGCAATCTGTTTAAAGAACCTTTTTTGCTTGACCCGGTTTTCTTCCCAGTATTTTATAAAATCCTCTTCTTCTTTTGAAAACATGAGCAAAATTACAAAGGCTGTACAGCAACTTGCCATAGCGCAGTAAAATAATTATCTTGTACCCAGTTAAAATCAAATATCTTGAAAATATCGCCACTATTAGCCCAATTTCTCTTTACTTACAAACAACTCAGTCTTGCCAATCTTGGAAGGTTTATACTCGATGATTCCGGTGGAATCGTTTTCCAACAGGACCCCTACGTTAAGGAAGATGCAGAATTAGTAAGTTTTATTGCAGAGAGTACAGGTAAAATGAAAAGCCTTGTTGCTGCTGACCTGGAATCAAATCTTGAGCTTGCGCGGCAGTTCTTAAATATCGGAAAGCCTTATTTATTTGAAGGCATTGGCACACTTTCCAAAAACAAATCTGGCAATTATGATTTTGTACAAAGCCAGGTTTCGAATGAAAAGAACAAGGAAACTGCAGGCGAAAGCAGGGATATGACTTCAACCACGGAAAATTCTTTCACCGACTATGAAGAAATGTTTTCACCCAAAAAACCAAAGGGTCCGGCCACGAAAAAGATATTGACCTGGTTTGTTGCAATTGCTGGTCTTTCGTTGGCAATTTTTGGGGGATATTTCGTTTATAATAGAACAAAAAATAAGAAAGACGCCATTGTTAAAGAACAGCAGCCTGTCGTTCAGCCACAACAAGACAGTTTACCAAAGGCACCTGATACTCTTCAGACTGTAGCAAAACCAATAGATACATCCGGAACCTATCGTTTTGTCATCGAAAAAGCATTAAAACAAAGGGCTTTGAAAAGATATGCCTTTCTAAAGAGCATATATGTTGATGTAAAAATGGAAACTGAGGACTCAGTACTTTTTAAACTATTTTTTGTCTTACCAGCCAATCCGGCTGACACGGCCCGTATCCGCGATTCATTACAGGTGAGGTATGGTACACGGGGTAAAACAGTGGTCGAACCAAATTAATTTTCAAAAAAATCGGTGAAAGCTATTGATTTCCCGGAAAAATATCCTTAACCTTGCTTCCCTCTTGAGAAACCTCCGTTACTTACTCATTACTTACCATCCCTTATTCTTTGTTTCTCCGGTACCCAAATTATTTCCGTGATCCTTTGTGTTGCTTATTCTGATTAGTAAATAACTGCTATATGAAAATTGCCCAGCATTTTCGTGCATTCCTCGAAAGGTATGATTACCTGCAACTATCACAAATCGGGAGGTTTCAAGTCGTTGATGAAAACCCTGCTGCTCCGGAAAGCGAGCATTCGACCATATGGGTTATCTTTTCGGCAGATAAAGACCAGGCAACCGATCCGGAATTGATTGCGTTTATTTCTAACAATATGAAGATTGACACTTTCATTGCCGCATCAGATCTCAGCAGCTTTATCAGTTCTCTAAAAGAATTATTGATCCAGGGTTTTGAAGTGGAAATACCCGGAATCGGCTACCTGCATTATGAGCATGACAACGTTTTAAAATTCTCCGGAAAAAATATTTATAAAAAAACCACCCAGAAAAGCTGGAAACGGATTCCATCTGGTATGTCTTCTTCTTTTTGGCTATAATTTACTGCTTGCTATGTGAACACTGGGCTGTTACAATTTTGTGGCAGCCCTTTTTGTTCTTACTCTTGCTGCGCCGTCCGCAAACAATGTTTATTAATTCTAATTCCGGTAATTCTTTAAAGCCTCCTTTGCTATTTGTCCCCATTCTTTAATGTCCGAACTTTTCCAATTTCCTTCAGAATCAGCTGTTGGGTATAAAACCGAACAGGATTCATTTTTGTCTGATACCGACCAAGCCACCCAACTTATCTTTTGTTCATCCATCCAATCCTTAAATTTCTTCCATTCAGCATGATCAATCGGACCATCACCTGTTGCCTGCATCCCGGCGCATTCACTTACAAAAATGGGTAAGCCTTTTCTGATCGCTTCATCCGTTTTATCTCTTAGCCATTGCTTATGCGTACCAGCATAGAAGTGCATTGTGTACATCAGGTTATCAAAACCTTTGATGGGATCGGCGGCCGGTAATTGAATTTCCTGGTCCCAACGGGGCGAACCCACCAAAATGATATTTTCCTTGTCAATAGCACGAATTACTCCAATCACTTCTTCAGAATATTTTTTTACTTCAGGCCAGGTTTCATGGTCAGGTTCATTGAATATTTCATAAATGATGTTTGGATAAGAGTGATATGCGGTTGCCATATTTCTAAAAAAGGTCTTTGCTTCTGCGAGATTGATATTATGACTATGCCAATCGATTATGACATATATATCTTCTTTTATTGCAGCATCTATCACAGCTTTTATTTTATTTAAAGAACCCGCGGAGTCTTTTAGATAACCTCTGTCGGGTTCCACTCCCATTGCTGCCCGCACAACTGAACATTTCCAATCATCACGAAGCCATTTTACTGTACCCGCATTATAAAACCGTGGCCACCAATTATGCCAGCCAAAACTCATCCCATGTAAGACAATTGGTTCTCCTTTTGCATTTACCAATTGCGTGCCCTGCACTTTAAGCTTACCATTTTGTTTTACTACCTGGGCTTTCAGTGTTGTGAATATTAAAACTGATACTATAAGGAAAAATAATGTTCTCATTTATAAATCTTTTTAAGATCAGTCTCAAATAAAGTGTAAGGATCATTGTAGAATTTGATAAAATCCTGTTCGCTTACGTGTCCCGGAAATGGTGCATAATAATGTGTCGGGCTTCTTGTGTCGTTCCGCCACACTAATACATAGGTTAGCCTGATCTTTTCTTTCTTCAACGATTTGAGCAAGGTCTCAGTCCACCATGTCGTATTTGGTATAGATTCCAAACCTGTTTCGGTAAAGGCTGCCAGCTTACCGGTTTTCTCTGCATAATCAGAAACTATTTTTAGCTTTTTAATGCCTGCATCAAGATTATATTTTCCATCTCTGCCCCAGTCACCATAATTATCTACGCCCACCATATCTACCCACTCATCACCCGGATACCTTTCAAGGTATTGTTCTTCAGTAAAGAATCGATTATCAGGTGAAAAGGCATAAATAAAATTGTGAACATGTAACGAATCCCGCAAATAACTCACGGTAAACCTCCATAATGTTTTGAATTCATCGATCGTGCAATGGGCTCTTCCCCACCAAAACCAATCGCCGTCAAATTCATGATAGGGACGAAAGATCATTGGCACCAGCTTGCCATCTTTACCTTTTGTTGAATTTGCAAGGTCTGCAACAGTAATCAGAATTTTTTTATATACATCATGATGTGTTCCTCCCGGTATAATAAGTTTCACGGCAGGTTTTGAAATCGTATCAACCCAGTAAAAGCCCCCACCCGATGCCGGGTTATTGAAATGCCATGAGATAGTGGTGACACCACCACGATCATAAGTAGCTGCAATTGTTTTTTCCAATTCTTTTTTGGTTCGTTGAATCAAGCTGTCAGGTCTTCCGCTTAAGCCGCCAAAATCAACACCTATCACGGCCGGGTGAGACCCTGTTACCGATTTTACGTCACTACGGTTTGCATCCCCATACCAGCCATGTCCATATTCCGTGGCATGCTGATGTCCAAAAAGAATATGCTTCTTGGCCAGTTCTTTCAGGTTTTTATATAATGCTTTTGTTTCTTTCGTTGCCTTCGCATCAACCAATACCGGAGTTTTCTGTGTGAAACTGTATTTAGAAAAAAAGACAAGTATGAATACAATTAAAAAATTCCGATTCATGATTTTATTTTTTTTCGATAACAAGATACACAGCTCCTCTTGCTGGTATACTTACAACGATTCCGTCAGCTGCAGATGTTTTATAAGGACTTATTGTTTTATATCCCGATGGCCCGCCAGATGCATAAGTGGATGCATTGCCGTTTACGAGCACATTTCGTGAAAACTCACCATTGTCACTGCCTCCATTTAATTTATACCAATAAAAATTATTTCCTTTTTTAAAGTTGTTCACGATCACCTGTACTGTGGCTGTTGAAGAAGATTTGTTTATTAATGCAACTCCTGTTTCGCCGGAAGTAAAAGACGAGGCATAGCTAACGACAGAAGATGCATTAGATGTTGAAGAAACCAACCTGTCGCCAAGCATTTTTTGAAAGAAATACATGTAATAATAAACTGGTCGTGGATTCCATTTGGGTACACCATCCGGCTCATCACCAATATTAAACATACCATGATCGTTGCCATTATCCCATCCATTTGCAAGATCCCATCGTCCTGTCATTCCAAATTTATTTTTCAACGCTTCTCCAATTACCATTACTGCATGAAGTCCATTCACATTGCTTACAGCTTGTTTCGAGCCAACAGAGAATATATTATATTCACCTAAAATGACCGGCTTATGTGTAATGCCCGCATTTGTCAGCGATTGTTTTACATAGTTCATCATTGTTTCCGTTACCGTTTCAGGAGTGCCTAATATTATGTCTGCACTTGCATTTGTTTGATATGGTGTGTAATAATTATGAACGATATAAAAATCGGGAGATGTACCGGCACCTGTAAACAGCCCGGTATTCCAATTCGTCGCAGTAGACGTCCACCAGCCTTGTGGCGCAGATTCATTCATCACAGCACCAATGTAAATTGTTTTCCCGATATCCTGTGCCGCCTTGCGCATACTGTCTGCAAATATTTTAAAATGTTGTCCATATAATAGGCCTGTTAAATATTCAGGCTGCCCGTCTTTGTTATTAGCAATATTAATTCTGTAGCCTGCTTCCCAATCACCAAAATTCTCATTGCCTACTTCCCAATATTTCGTCCGTCCATTATCATATCTTACCCAATCTGCGGCAAGCTGTGCAGCCCTTGCAACAGGATTAGTACCCGTCCCATATCGGGCATACCCATAATTTACAGTGATCATTCCTTTGTTGTTTGTTTGCTGCAGCATGTTATAATAATTGTCTACTGAACATGTCCAGCTTGCCGTGTTTGTACCAAACCAGTATCCTGCAGCGACAGCATTGCCATTTGCCAGCACCAGGTTTGCGGGCGCATCAATAGGCGGAGTATTTACCGGGGCGTTCCAAAAATAAAGGTCACTTAAGCTTCCCCCGGGGAAGCGGATAATATGTGGATGTAAAGTTGTCAGATGATCGATCAATAAAGGTTCAGTAACCATTTGTGTCATCCATATATTGGCATTATTACCGGCAATTGATCTTGGAATTTTTGTTACGACGTTACTCCTGTCAACGGTTATCGTAGACGTGACGCCTGTTGGTAACGATGCTGATGTAAAAGACGAAGGAATCGCAAAATTTTTGGGTTCCCAATCATCGATAAAAAAACCAATGGTTGACGCCAGTTGCGGATCAACTTGCGGGACAACAGTAGTTGTATCTATTGGATTTGGTGGTGGCGTTGGCGTGTTTTTCTTATGACAGGAAATAAAAGAAATGCCTGCAAAGAAAATACTTGTTACAAAAATGACTCCGCCATTTGACTTCATAGCTAACCTGTTTTTTATTTATGCCAGAAATATTTCAAGGATCAGTTTATTTCTCTGAAAAGATGTTGCAGGCCGAAGAATCGGCCTGCAACTTTTTCGCGATCTTCTGCTTGTTGTCCTTTGCCGGTTGATAGGATGTATCCGGCAACACCTTTATAACTATTTTGGGAAGAAGATTGAAAAACTGGCTCTGCGCTACACAAAGCCAGTTTTGTGAAAGAAATTATCAATTCAATCCCATAGCATCAATATAAATCGTAAATCCGCCGGTACCATTATATTCCTGCAACCATATCTCTTCTAATTTGGTCGTTGTGCTGCCTGCTGAAAAATTCGTGAATGGTATGGCATAATCATTCCATTGCCCTTCGGCTCCTAATGTAATGGTGTAATTGCTGACGCTATTAACAGAACCGGCAGCAACGCCATTAGCGACCGTATTATTTCCATTGAAAACAATATTAATTTTTTTGCCGGCTGTACCTGCACCACCATAAATAGAGATTTTAAATGTGGTATAAGGACTCAGACTGATATTAGCCCCACCCAATTGCAATGGAGACCCCCATCCACCTGAATAATCGATCTTGCATGATTTTGCTCCTTCTCTTACAGGAGTTGTGTTATTAAGATCTTTTGCACCTCCCCAGCCGCCGCCTAACCAACCATTCCAGTTTGATGTAATTGCGTCATTATAAAAAGGAAAAGCAACAACAGGAGGAGGAGCTGCTCCACTTATTTCTAAAATATCTGCAGACTTGATAGTATCCGTTGGATTCGTTATGCCAAGTGTTATTTTACCTCTTAACACTCCGTTGGGAACTGTCACTACAATTTGAGTGGGTGTTTGACTTACGAAGGATGTAACTGCAGCAGCATTCTCAAAAGTAACTGAATTCACAATGTCCAACCTGGTTCCTGTGACGGTAAGATTTGCACCCGGAGCAATTGGATTAGGAGACAATGAAGATATCGATGGTAGTATAACATCTAAGTCACCGCTTGAAGACGTTTGCACTGTGGATGCTGCTTCTACTTTTACAATTCCTTTTCTGGCACCTGCAGGAACTTTTACAACCAATTGTGTCGGTGATTGACTAACAAAACTGGTAACGGCTGGAGCAACTCCTGAGAAAATAACTTTCTTGACGAGGTCGAGATCAGTCCCGGTAATAGTAAGATCGGCATCCAGATTAATGGGATTGGGAGCCAATGATGTAATGACTGGCAATACGATATCCAAATCATTAACCGATATAGTCTTTACACCAGAGGCACCTTCTAAAGTCAACTTCCCTTTTTTGGCAGCATCCGGAACTTTCACTACCAATTGCGTGGCTGACTGGCTCACAAATGTTGTAACCGGTGCCGAAACTCCATTGAAGATAACCTTCTTTACTAGATCCAGGTCGGTACCGGTAATCGTTAGATCGGTTAGTGGTTTTACAGGATTTGGTGACATTGATGTACCCAGCGGTAATGTGACTTTCAACGTGTCGGTTGTTTGCACATAATTTGAATCTGTACCGGCATAATGAAGGATCAATGGCCCGGTTTCAGCATCATCAGGCACTTTAACAACCAGTTTATCCATCACCTTGCT
>JAICGN010000152.1 GCA_025923075.1 Chitinophagaceae bacterium | reverse complement strand
TCCCAAGAAATTTATTTGAAGCACTCAAACACAAAAAGCGCGGTCAGCCTGCACACATTTGTTTGACTCGCAGTTTGCGCATGATGCATATATATTGTTGTGCGTCCGGTTTTCTATTTTAAACACTCATCGTATCCGTCTTTCCAAGCATAGTACATCCCTTGACTGAAAATTCGATTCAAATTCGATCTTGTTATCCATCCACTCTCGTCCAACATCATTTTGTTGAAGTCGCTTCTAAATCTTCCTTTATCTAACAGTAAGTCGTTGTCACATGCTTCTTTAAGGCGATCAAAAATGAAGTTTAATCCATTGTCCCTTGTCTTTCTGCAGATGGAGTCATAAAAATCGAGTTCTTCCTTTGTCAATTTGGGGAACCTTCTTTTAAGTCTGTCTTGAATCGGTTGCATCCAGTTCCTTCCCCACTGTAGAGAAATTTTAAGACCATCATTTAATATTCCTTCTTTAGTTTTTTTGAAACCAAAAAGTCTTTGAATGAACCAAATCATCGTGCTATCGAGTTAATAACTGGCGCACAACGTTTATGTATAAGTAATGGTGTTGAGCAAAAATAAAAAAAGTCCCTCCTTATCAGCACCATTACTTATACATTTGTGTGCGCCCAGCATGGGCGCAGGTATCGCAAGATACCAAAATTTCAGAGAGTGAAAGTCTATCACAGGCATGTTGGATGAGTATTGCCTGGTAGCAAGTCGCAAGGTCGTTTGTCGTGAGGCAAGCACTAAAGGAACCGAGACTGCGGACCCGATAGCTATCGGATCCGGTACTGACGAACAGAAACGGTATATGAGGCTACATGGGTTGGGTAAGTGAACACAACTTCACAAACCTCAAGGCCAACAGAACGCATGGAGTAGATACCGCAGGAATCGGATGAAGGAATGCGCCCTTACCCGGGGAGGTCTCTTTGCCATGCGTGGCGCAAGAGAAGTCAGCAGAGGTCATAGTAGTTGATAGTAACGAGCCATAAGCACTACGGAGGTCTCATAAGTCAACGAAGGACCAAACATTAAGCGGCTCTAAATGCTGCAAGGATTTCAGCGATGCCAAAGGGAGTATCCGAGTTGCTGATTAGCCTTGTGATAAGCGGAGTCGGAGAGAAAACAAAAACGTAAAGAATGATTGAGCAGATCTTAAAAAAGAACATCCGCAGTGGTTTTTGGTACGCTTGCCTTTCAGCCGTAGCACTAAAATAGCTAAAAAAACTTAACTTCCGTCTCAACCTTCCACCCGCCTGACATATGAGCCGCTGTTATGCGGTCGGCTTTCTTTTCTTATAGAATTTTCCTGCTATTTAATCCTGATACGACTCCATACTAGTGCAAGACCAGTCCCCAATGTTAAATGTACAATTCCCCATAATATCGATACGGCTGTAATGCCAGCGAGGGAAGGGAAGAAAGCAATTCCCAACCCAATAGCAAGTGCAACATTTTGAAATGCAACCTCAATGGCTACTGCTCTACGGTCAGCCGATATAAGTCCTGTTAGTTTAGCGAGGCTCCAACCGAGACCTACCGCAATTGTGAAAGTAGTAATAACCGGAAATAGAGCCGTTTGAGCTAATAGGCTAAGGGACTTAATATTACTTCCAATTATCATTGCAACAATCACAGCAAATACGATTCCAGCTATTAGGCGTACTGCTTTGCGGATGCGGTTGGCAGTGTCGGGACGCTTAGCATGCAGAAGCATTCCGGCAGTAACGGGGATAACCAACATGATCAGCAAGGTCACGATAACCCGTTGCGGATCCATGCTGATATTCTGAAGTACAGCAAGCGTGGAAGAGTTCATGGATGCCCAAAAAGCGAATAAAACGGGTGTAAGAATGATGCTGAAAAGTGTAGAGACCGTTGTCATACTTATGGAAGTAGCCACATCCCCTTTGGCAACACCCGTGAGATAGTTTGACAGAGCTCCTCCTGGACAACAAGTGACAAGCAAAAGTCCAAGAGCGATACTCGGTGCTTCGGTTAGGTACAGACCGGCCAAAAAGGCAATTGCAGGCAGGATCCCAAATTGAGCAACAAGTCCGATGGTAGGTGCCTTCGGTCTTTTGAGAACTCTCAGCAGCTTTTCCCATGTCAGATCCAGAGATACTGCAAAGACCAAGAACCCAACCATGACACCGACAATCATGCCGATTCGAGGATCGAAATTAAAAGGTATTTGATTGATGTCATCCATGAGAAGTCCTCTTTAGTTGATAGTCGGTTTCTCTCCAAGCATACAATGAGCACCAAATTTTACTCGGTCATTGCGTTCGGTTCGGCAATTGACAAAGCCCGCATTGCGGAATGCCGCTTCGAGATCTGCAAGCTCATGGAGATAAAAACCTTCTGTTGCTACCGGTTTAAAGAGCATAAAATTTTCCCGGACAGGAAAGGTAACGGCTGCCCGTCCTTTGGGTTTGAGAACACGGAACATTTCTTTAAAAACCGCTCCCGGATCTTCAATCACATACGCAGTGGCTACACTACATGCTTTGTCAAATACATTATTTTCAGAAGGAAGTGCATTGCCTTGAGCCAGATGTAATTTAACCCTGCCTTCGGAGATGGCTTTGGCGTTTTTCTTAGATGCCATTTCGATTGCGGTCTTCGATATTTCGGCTCCTGTTACAGAACCTCTGACTGCTCTTTGTAATAGCAATTTAATATTCGCCCCGTTTCCGAAACCGATTTCAATAATTTGGTCTTCCGGCTGAATGTCCAGAAGGTCGGCAGTCCATCGAGCATGGGCAATGGTCTTTGGTGTCATCCATGCAAATAAGACCTTGCCGAAAAAACCCTTAGGGTATTGCATTTGCTTGCCGATTATTTTCAATAGTTTCATCTTACTATATGTTTAGTGTTCTTAAACATTATGTTCTTTTAAGCTGCCGCATAACGTTTGTGCACAAGCAGTGGCGGGAGTTCGAAGCGCTTCACTGTCCCACGACACAAAACGTAATTGAAAAACTAAATTATAAATTTACACTGAACCCCGCCATTGATTATGCATTTTGTTATGTACAGTGCCGCGGTTGCACACTCTTAACCACACGGATGCCAGTGCTTTGGTTGTGTGTCGGCATGTGCGGCATTGGTGTGGTTTTTAAGTGGACCAATGTCCCCTCAATAAATATATTGTCATTCAATTTTATATTAATCTGTTTTTAAATTGTCAGCCGGATTGGTTAGAGTGGCTTTAACCGTAGTTGCGGAAATCGTGCAGATTGAAATGAAAATCAGAACTGTTATAGGAATAGCGTATAAGTCCCAAGATTGGTTGATCTTATAAGCAAAATTATTCAGCCAGATATTTATTCCATAGATAGTAATGGGTAAAGCAACAACACCCGCAATTAAAATTAGTCTGAGAAAGCCACTCGTAAGCAAGAAAAGAATACTCTGAAACGAAGCGCCTAAAACCTTTCGTATGCTAATTTCCTTTGTTCGTTGGCTAATTGAGAATGAAGCGATTCCCCAAAGACCAAGACTTGCAATGATAATTGAAAGGAGTGCAAACAAACTAACCACCTGATGAAATTGTCGATCTTCCTGGTATTGTTTATCAAAAAAGTCATCAAGAAAGAAATACTCAAATGGTTTTTCAGGAAATGTTGTGCTGTATAATTTCTCAATTTGATTTATCGATTCGTTCCAATCAGTATTTTGAAGGTGCACTGACAGATAGGCTCCACATATTTTCCTTGAAGCTAACACGTTAGATGAAATTGGTGTTTTTAGGGAACTCCAATGATAGTCATCCAAGACGCCTGCTATATCAAAGGTATCACTGTCGATGATAAGCTTCTCACCGATTACATTTTCTTTTTCATTAAAGCCAAATGTTTTTAGCGCCATCTCATTAAGCAAAACTGACTGTCGTTGTTCAGGCATACCGTTGTTCCAACCACTGCCAGTCAATAATGTCATTTCATAGGTATCAATGAAATCAGGATCAACGAATACAACTTCTCCGCTTTTATTTTCTTCTACCCCTGCACCATTCCTTCGCATACCAGTCCCCCAATTATATCCCCCGCCTGGTATTGCCTCAGAGGTTGCTACGTTCCTCACCATTGAAAGATTTACTAGTTGGGACTTTAGGGAAGCTACCCTATTCACACTTTCCAAGTCAGTAATTGATCCGGGCCCTTTTATGACAAGTATTTTATCACTATCAAATCCTTTGTTTTGACCTTGCATAAAATCAAGTTGACGAGTGACCCCAAATGTACCCGCTGTCATAAAAATTGAAATCGAGAATTGAAATACAACTAAGGCATGACGTAAAGAGAACTTACTTGAATGACTGTTATTAATACCTTTAAGTGCTGTAATAGGTTTAAAAGATGATAAAATCAATGAGGGGTAGATCGCTGCTATAAAACTCCCAACGAAAGTAAAACCACAAAATGCAATCCACATTTTAGGATTGGCAAAATCTAAGAAAAGAGCTTTATTGACCACCCCACCAACAAACGGTAAAAGTAAATACGCAAAGCCAATTGCTAAAAGTCCACTAATTACATGAAGGATCAAGGATTCCGTCATGAACTGTGAGACAAGTTGAGAACGTTGAACTCCTATGGCTTTTTTTATCCCTACTTCTTTTCCTCGTTCGGTAGCCCGAGCCGTTGAAAGGTTTATATAATTTATCCACGCAAGCAGTATAACAAGAATTGAAACAGCAACAAAAAAATACAATGTATTCAAACCAATGGTAGGACTCATCTCCAAATTGTATCCAGGCGTTAAATGAATGTCTGTTAGGGGTTGAAGAATCATGGTAGCTTTGCCTTCTATTCTCTTCAGTTCATCACCCTGGTATTTTTCTATAAAAGGGGGTAATTTATCCTGTACTGTTTTTAATTCTGCCTTCTGGCTTAATTCGACATAGGTTACAAAATTACCTTCCGTACTTGTTCCACTGCTTGACCTATAGAATTCACTTTGCAGTAAAGAGTGTGTACTAATCAAAAAGTCAAACTTGAAGTGAGAAGCACTCGGAGAATCTTTGATAACAGCCGTTACCATATAGTCCCCATTTGTCCACCAACTACCAGATATATTCAAAATCTTTCCGACAATTTGCTGTCCACTACCGAAGTATTTCTGAGCTGCTGTTTCAGTTAGAACAACTGCATTGGGCTGATTTAATGCTGTTTTAAGATTGCCTTCAATTACCTCATGGGTAAACATTTCGAAATAATTGGAATCAACGTATTGTATGCTTCCATCCTCATAGAACTGAATTCGTTTCGATAGATTCTCGCTATTACTAATAATGGCTCCCCCATGCATGAGGTGAGTTCTAACGAAGTTATTAATCTCAGGTATATTCGCTAAAAGTGCTGGGCCTTGTCCAAAATCAGAGAGGGGATAAGTTCCTCTCAATTCTCCTTTGATATAAAAAGATGATACAGTGCGATAAATTTGATTAGCCTTTTCGTTATGTCTGTCATAGCTAAGTTCAAACTCTACAAATGATAACAAGATGAGACATACTGAAAATCCTATGGATAGGCCAAATATATTGATAGCAGAAAATAATTTCCGCTTCATAAAATTTCGGAATGCAATTTTTATATAGCTGTATAACATAATGTGTCATTTATATAAATCTAAAATTTCCTTTTATGATCGCAACATTTTAAGCTTGTCAATTAAGTAAATATTATTCTGACTCAATAGGTCATGTCGCGGGCGGCAAAATTGGCTCTTTTGCTTGCTTTGGTGTCGCGAATGGAAAGTGCGGCAAGCAAATGTGCCAAAGCGCGGTTGGAACCACTCTGTCCTCGCGGCATTGTGCATAACGCTTAGCTATAAGACGTATGCGTGTAAGTACCTACATCTTCGTCCCGCGCTGCTGCGAGATCTAATGGCACATACTTTGAGAACCTACGATATCGCATAGGTATTATAGCTGTTGTTGCCAGCAGTTGTTAGTCATCGATGTCGGGTAAGTCAAATAGTCCTAGTTCGGATACTTGTAAATTTACTCTATCCGAAATCTGCCATCGCAGAAATGAATTTTGAATTTCAAGCTCCGTTCCCTCAAAATATTTTGGTTTGTTAAATTCCATTTGTCCGAGTTCTTTAAATACGCCAGGGATCAAAATGACATTAAAGCCAAGTTCGCTACTTAATTCACTAAGTCTGTGTTTATCCTTACTTGTTTTAATTTCTTGGTCAAGCTTGTCAAGTAGTCTCTTTAGTTTATTCTTGAAATCCTCTCCCTTTCTTGTCAATGGTTTGTTAATAAAGTAGTGAGGAAATTTATTCTTAGCTAGATCCGAAAGTTTTAGCTCTTCGTAAATATGTCCAAATTTGTATTTGTTATCATTGAAGTCAAGTTTGTACCGTACAGAACCAATAAGCTTTTTAGGAGTTAATGCGTTTTTGACTGTCACCTCGCTGTAAGCTTGATAGTGTTCCCTTATTGATGTCAGGAATAAATTATGATAGTCCTTTAAATAAGAGTTCGTAAAATGCTTCTCATTTAGTATTACAACTTTTTGATTTTCAATTTGCTTCGTCTCAATTTCGATAACTCTTAAAAGAATTAATTCCTCTATTGTTTTGGCAAGGAGTTGCTGTCCTGTGGTCAATTTAATGTCCAGAAGTAAAAGTCCTTCAGTCGGTAATAATTCGTTTACTTCTCTCATTTTAACAATTGCTGGAGACGTTTGGCTATAAGGCGTGGCGGCACTTCAAAATAATCAAATTAAATATCAACCGTGCCGCCACAACTTATAGCTAGTGTTGGTGGCAGTTTTTCATTCACGAAATAATCGTATCCATATTTTTTGTCTTGCCCGCGAAGTCTAATAGTTTCTTCGTCTTCGTTAAACAGATTCCAATAGATGTTCAACAAGTCTCTTACTTTCTTAAGTTCTTTTGTCGATTTGTCAATACACCATGTCATTCCTGAGCCGGTCGGGTTATAAGAAATGAGATAGAGTCCGTCTTTCGTTTCTGCTTCATTTAAATCAAAATATATACTTTCAAGCCGTGGCATTGCTGGTTCAATTCTTAATTTGAATAGATAAATGTCTCCACTTTCTTCTGGATAGTCCAAATCGTCAGGGAGACGTTAAATGTATGAATCGTAGCTTCGGTTGTGTGTTGGCCTTGTGCGGCTATGATTTCATACATAATGTTGTGAGCCGTATTCTTGTTTTGTCCGCCACCAAACTTTCTCTTTATTCCAATATTTTTAAAGATTGAATCTCGGTTATCTTTAAATATTGACTTAATACTTTTCCTTATCAAGGAATCCAAAGAAATCGCCTCCTAAACTGCCTCCATTTTGAGAATTTGTAAAAAGTACATACCCCCAATCCTTTTCTATGTCAAACGCATAATAGCACGTAAAACCATCATTATCACCGGGATGAAGATATAAGTTGTTCAGCGGCTTGCCCAAAGTAAAAAAACCTAAGGAGTAGAAGACCTCAATACCATTGTTAGGAACTTGAGAATGATGTTTAAACAACTCCTTATAACTTTCCTCAGATAATAGCTCTCTTTTCATTACGGTAATCATCCACTTTGCAAAGTCAATGGGCTCTGTATGTATTGAGGCTGCGGCAACAAATGTATTCTCACTTTTTTTATACCAATAGTCATTTTTCCAATCAATCCATTTCCCATTTTCATCGTAAGGTTGTGCTTTGTGTTCCTTCGTGAATGGCGTTTGAATAAAAACCGTATGTTCCAACCCTATTGGCTTGGCAACCTTTTCCTGAAAGGCTTTTTCCACACCATTCCAGTCCGTGCCTTCAATATGTTTTAAAACCATCGCTAAATATTGATATCCTTCTCCTGAATACTCATATCTGGTTCCTGGTTCAAACTTAATTTTTAGTTTTTTGTCCTCTTCGTTTTCCCTCCAGTTAGGAAATCCTGATCTATGGCTAAGCACCATTCTAGCCGTTATTTTTTTATACCGATCATCATACGTAATATCGGGATAGGGTAAATATTCAAAGAGAGGTTTGTCCAAATCCAGTTTATTTTCTTCGACATAAATCATCACAAAAAAAGCAAATAGCGATTTTGACATTGACGCACCTTCAAATATTGTTTTATCAGTAACAAGTATTTTTGCTTCAAGGTTGGAAAATCCTATGGCCTTATGGTGAACTACCTCTCCGTTATTAATAATGGCAAATGAAAGTCCTGGAATGTTTAATTCTTCCATTCTTGATTCGAAGTAGCTGTCAATTGAATCTTTTGGGATTCCAGTCCCTTTGTAATTTTTAACTTCGATTTCGTTTTTAGTTGAACAATTAACTATAAGAAATAGAAATAAAAATGTTGCGAATAATCTTAAGGGCGTAGATTTTGCCATTTATAGCTTCTTTAAAAGTACGATTTATCAATATCGATAGGTCAATATGGCACACAATGTTTGTGCATAAGCAGTGGCGGAGAATTCGAAGCCCGTCACTGTCCCACGACACCAAACGTTATTTGAAAAACTAAACTATAATTTACACCGAGCCCCGACATTGATTATGCACTTTGTTGCCAGCATGTGGGGTTCCGGTGTCGCTATTATTGTGGTTCCATTCTTTTCAGTCATTAAATCAATGTCTAAAGAGTTGTCAGCTGCTAATGGAAACCCAACTCCTTATTTTCATTTTCTTTTTTCGATTTACTAATATAAAATTCCGTTAAGATAATTCCTGCTAGTAAAACCAATATTCGCGTAATTAAATTAACCGCGTTATTTGAGGGGTTTTCATCCTGGGAACTCACCCAGAAAGATTCAACGCCTCTGCTTCCTCCGACTATTGATTGAACTAAATTTAACCCTACATGGATTCCTGTCGGGAGGGCAATGCCTTTGGAACGGATTGCTGCTACTCCAAATATTACTGCCCATATTCCTGGGCCTAAGAAGGCTCCCAGGAAATTCCATCCTAGAACTACATGCTCCAAAGCGAAGGCAATTAAAACCATCAATTGAGTTAATCTCAGGCCAAATGACTTGTTTAGTTTTAAAAATGGATATGATCTGAATGCAATTTCCTCCATGAGCGATGCTGGTAATATTGCCAAATACGAAAACCATATCCAAGG
>JAICGN010000151.1 GCA_025923075.1 Chitinophagaceae bacterium | reverse complement strand
CAAACAAATAGATGAATTTGATTCAGCCGTTTACTACTACACCCGTTCCTTGCAAAAAGGCATTATCAATTCTGCCATGTTCAATAATCTTGGGCGCTTATACTTTACATCTGAACAATTTGACGAAGCGGCAAGATGGTATAATATGGCCATACAGCATGATCCAAAAAACCCGATCGGTTACTACAATCTTGGTTCTGTTTTTGCCAATTTGCGCCATTCCGATTCCGCAGTTTCTATGTATAAAAAGGCGATAGCGCTTGATCCAAATTATTTTACTGCTAATCTGAATCTTGGTGTTGCTTTTCATGATTTAATGCAATATGATTCTGCGATCTTCTACATTAGGAAAGCAATTCTTATTAATCCGAGGGAAAATCTCCCCTATTATTATTTGGCGCAGAGCTTTGCAAAAAATAACAAACCAGAGGACGCGTTGCGTTATCTTGAGCAGGCGCTGCAAAGAGGATATAACCTTTATGAATATATCATACTCGAAACCGATCTTGATAGTATTCGTAAATACGCCGCTTATAAGGCAATGATGAAAAAATATTTCCCAAATAAATACAAGGAAGAAGACGATCAGTAGTTGAGGTTATGTTCGTTGTTTCATTCTGTCAACGTATCAAAAACACGACTTCAAACGGACATCGAAGTATTGACTTGCTTCTTCGACTTCTTTATTTTATTTGTAATTTCCTTTTCCAAATCTATTTATAATGAGAAAATCGGGATGTATTCTGTTTGCAGTTCTTTTCTGCATTTATCTACCTGCACAAATAAAAAAAGCGCCTGAAGTAAAAGATGGCGAAGGGCCGTGGCCGCAACTTATCATTCGCGGAGTTACACTAATTAATAGCACGGGTGCACCACCCATAGGGCCGGTTGATATCGTGGTAGAAAAAAACAGGATCGTTCAAATTTTAAATGTTGGTAACCCTGGCATGCCGATAAACAATGAAAGAAGACCAAAGCTGAAGGAGGGTGGCAAAGAATTGAATTTTGATGGCATGTATTTATTGCCCGGCTTTATCGATATGCACGGACACATCGGGGGAACTGAGCAAGGGACGCCGGCAGAGTATGTCTTTAAACTTTGGATGGCACATGGCATTACTACTATTCGTGATCCAAGTTGTGGTAATGGTTTGGACTGGGTGCTTGATGAAAAAAAATTGAGTGCTGAAAATAAGATTACGGCGCCAAGGATATTTGCGTACACTGCATTTGGACAAGGCGCTAAGCAAACGATCAGCACACCTGAACTGGGAGTAGAATGGGTAAAAGAAAACGCGAGGAAAGGCGCAGACGGGATAAAATTTTTTGGCGCTGCCCCACAAATAATGGATGCAGCTATTCGTGAAAATAAAAAACTGGGGTTGAGATCAACCTGTCATCATGCACAGATGAGTGTGGCGCAATGGAACGTTTTAAATTCTGCAAAGGCAGGCATGACCTCGATGGAACATTGGTATGGTTTGCCCGAAGCATTGTTTACTGATAAAACAGTACAGAATTATCCGTTGAATTATAATTACAGTAATGAGCAGCACCGTTTTGAAGAAGCCGGTAAGCTATGGAAACAAGCGGCCGCTCCGTACAGCGATAAATGGAATGCGGTGATGAAAGAATTATTGAGTCTGGATTTTACGCTGGATCCAACATTTAATATTTATGACGCAAGTCGTGACCTCATGCGTGCAAGAAGAGCGGAGTGGCACGAAGATTATACATTGCCGTCTCTTTGGAAATTTTATGAACCCAACCGAAACTCACATGGTTCGTATTGGTTTAACTGGGGCACAGAACAGGAAAATGCATGGAAAGAAAACTACAGGTTATGGATGACATTTATAAATGAGTATAAAAATCGCGGTGGAAGGGTGACGACAGGAAGCGATAACGGTTATATCTATCAAACTTATGGATTCGGCTATATACGGGAACTCGAACTATTAAGAGAAGCAGGCTTTCATCCATTGGAAGTGTTTCGTGCTGCAACTTTACATGGCGCACAGGCCCTGGGCGCTGATAAAGACCTGGGTTCTATTGAAGTTGGCAAGCTGGCCGACATGGTGGTTGTTGATGTAAATCCGTTGGAAAACCTGCAAGTGTTATATGGAACCGGTGCCATTAAATTAAATGAGCAAAATAAAGCTGTACGCGTAGGCGGAGTAAAGTATACGATTAAAGATGGAATTGTTTATGATGCTAAGAAATTATTGGCTGATGTAAAGAAAATTGTTGATGATGAGAAAGCAAAAACGAATTGGAAACTGAGACAACCGGGAGTCGGAGAGTTTTAAGGCCTTTATTGCCAGGTTTAAAACCATGCAACAAACTATTACCTTTTTTTCCTAAGCATGACCGCCGAACTTCTTTGCAGATCGCCCTCAAACCGTACTTCATAGCGGGCGTCACCGTCCTGTATAATTAATAAACCAGTGTTGGGAGGAATTAATCCCAGGCTTTCGGCGTGCATAACCAGCATAAGCGAATCATTTTGACTGATCCTGGTAGGAATTGTTATCCTGAAAGCATTAGCAGTAAGTTTTATCCTTTCCGCAATGACCCTGCCGTCTAATACCATACTGACCGTATCTCCATCTATCGTACCGTTATCATACACACTTAACAATAAACTATCTCCGGTGAACATTATTTCACTGATTTTTTGGATTGCTCTTTCGGCTGGCTTTAGTGGTGGCCTGATAGCTAGTTCGGAGATCTCAGTTTTTTCCTTCTTGATATTGGTATTCGTTGGCTGGCTAACAACTTTGGTATTGCTTGGTTTCCTAACTCCTTTAACCGGTTTGGGCCGCAAAAATGAAAGATTATGGACCAAATTTATCTCGTCCATCGTGGTCATCATTTTAGAAGCAAGAGGACGCGGTGTTTTTTGGAGGTAGACCTCGCCAGAATAGGTCCGTGTATCCCGGAAATCAAGGGAGCGTGTACTAAAGTTTCCCCGCAGGATCATCAGGGTGTCTCTTGTAATCAGCGACAAATTGCCGAACATTTTCACTCGTCTCGGCTGTGTTGTAAAATTATCATACACCAGTTCCCCATCTTCAAAGTATATCTCTCTTTTGCTTTGCCTGATCTTTGCCGTTTTTATGCCTATGTTCTCAATACCATCTTTGGGATAGATAATAAGCGAATAACCGCTTAGCTTTTTATCACCGTGATCTATGGCTAATTCATATTCAAGCTGGCTACCAGGGGTTTTTATATAACCTGTCCATACTCCTGAAATATCTTGTGCCGATATTAATATCGGAAAAAAGAGAAATATGCAGATTACAATTCTCATGTTGAAATTCCAGGATTTTGTAACAGAAAAATAAGGCTTAAGATAATGACTTTATTAGTTAGAAAATTACTTTCTTTTATTGTGTTTCGCAACCACAATGACCCATAAAATCAATAAAAAAACTTCCGCCAGGGCATCCAGTAGATAAATTTCAGAAATTGTTCCATTCCAAACGTAATAGCAGTCAATAAATAGCAGAACCAGGCAGCAGGTAATTGCCAGTGTGATTACTGGGATGTTAATTTTTCTAAGAAAAAAGGATGTGATAAAAGATATAGAGATAGCTAAAAGAAGAACGGCAACAGTTTTTACAAGCCAGACATCTGTTTTGGGACCAGTTACTTCCATAAAGCTGCGGATATGAACTAAAGCCCATAAAGCGGTGATGAAATAATAAATTGTTTGAATCAATAAAACGGTGCGGTACTGTCCCATTCGTTATGGCTTTGGCTCGGGAGAAACCACGACACTGTCATCAGGCTTTTTCTCACCCAACTCCTGCGATGTAAATTCATTCATATAAATTCTAAGTAGCACGATTATATAACTCACCAGCAACGGCCCAAAGATCAAACCGATAAAACCAAAAAGACCTAAGCCAATCAATACTCCAAGCACAGTAATAACGGGATGTACATTACCCATCTTTCTCATAATGGTGATCCTTGCTACGTAGTCTATGTTTCCCGTAATAAGAAGACTATATAATAAAAGACCTGTGGCGTTCCATGTTTCTCCGCTTATGTACATATAGATAACAAGGGGGACCCATATAACCATAGTACCCACAACCGGGAAAAAGGCAAACACCCCCGTAAAAAATCCCCATAATGCAAATTCCTTTACTCCGAAAATAAAGTATCCGAGCGTTGCTGTTAGGCCTTGTATTATTGAAATAAGCGGGATACCGATTGCATTCGCCCTTACCATTTTTTTCGTTTCAGAAGCCAGTATTGCTGTATTTGCATCTTTCAATGGTATGATCCTGAACAGGGTCTTTTCGACATCACTTCCATGGTATAATAAATAGTAAAGAAAAAAAAGCATTGTAATCAGGTTAACGACCAGATTGAGCGTACTATTCAGCAAAGAAGGGATAAACGTGATCGTTTGATCCAGTGAATTTGAAAGGGATTTTTCGGTGACAATCACGATCCCGGCTTTTTGCTGTATTTGCATTACGGCTTGCTTAATATTGGTGATTACTGCTGTCGGATCACTCAGCACGCCACTGATTTTAGGACTTAAAAGCGAAACCGCAGCAAATACGGGAACGCCAAGCAATAACAAATAAAAGACAATATATAAAAAAGCAGCGTTCCCTTTTTTCCATTTTCTATTATACACAAGTTGAAAATAACTTGCCCTGCTAAGAATGTACAAGGTAACGGCTCCGAGCAAACCAGGCATGAACAATCGCACTTCGCGAAGTGAAAGATAGATCAGAAGGATGATCAAGAGCAAAAGCAAAATTTGCCGCACCCGGTCATTAAAATTGATCATATAAGGTATTTAGAAAGAAAGAGAAGCACTTTTGCCTTCAGTTCATATACACTTATATCCATGCTTATATCAGAAAGATAGTTAATTTTCGCTACCCTGTACGGTTGATGATACTTTGGCCTTCCCATTTTTGTTTCCACTAAACAGAGAAAATATCTTTTGGACGATATCCTGTTTGTGGTCGGCAATAAAATGTGATGAATAATTTTTTACTACTAAGGGAACAAGCATTTTAGTTATCCAGCCAGCCCGGGCAAGTACGACTTTTTTTAATATAAAATCTATGGCAGTATTTGCACCCTGGGTGAGCAAAGGGTTGCTTCTATCGGCTGTAGTGATCTTATTAAAGATTTGAAGGGCTGCATGAGCCGGTTTCAATTGCGCTTTTAATTGAGCAATATCCAGTTGAACAAGCTGCTTTTGTGCCTGCAGCAGTTCTTCCAGTAACTGTTCTTCTCTATCCAGATCATCGTATGACCTTATTTTTCTCTTCATAAACTTTTCGGATCAATGAATTTTTAATGAATGGTGAGATCACATTTTTTCTCAGTGAAATCAGAATAATAACCAGAAGTAAATAAAAACCGGCAACTGACAAAAAACCTAGGGCCGGGCTATTGAACACAACACCAAGCCACCAGGCCGCAGCAATGCTTAGAAACAGTAAAATACATAAACTGAAAAAGAAAAGTAACACGGAATTGACGACTCCAGACGCTATATCACTGGCCTTTTTTGTTGCCCTTACTACGTTGAGTTTATAGAGAGTTTCAAGGTAATCACCGGTATGATTAAGAATATCCTTGGCGTCTTCTTTTATATTTTGAGCTTCCATATAACGCAGCAGTTTGGAAAATATAAACAGTCCGCCGCAGCGGACTGTTTATATTCAATAAATTAACTAATGCTTTCTTTCATTCTGTTTACTTTTTCTTCTGCAGCAGACTTCATTTGTCTGCCCTTATCTACTGCAGTAGAGCCCAATTCTTCTAATTCTTCCTTGCCTTTTACAAAAAGATTGCTTAGGGTGTCAACCCAATCGCCTGCGGCATTCTTAACCCGTGCACGCAATTCGCTTCCTTTCTCAGGTGCAATCAGCATTCCAATTGCAACTCCGGCAGCGGCGGCACCTAGAATTCCCAAAAACACTTTGGTTCCTGTTGTCATACGTTAAAGGTTTTTAATTGTGAAAAAATACAATGTCTGCCTGCCTCGTCATAGATCTCCCGACCTGGTTGCTGACCTTCCGAAGATCAAGGACAATAAAAACAGGACGATAAAAATGAAGAATAAAATCTTCGCAATAGAAGCTGCGCCTGACGCTATACCGCCGAAGCCAAATACGGCTGCTATAATGGCGACTACTAGGAATATCACTGTCCAGCGTAACATAAGCTAAAGTTTTAAAAGTTATAAAATTTATTTTTTTCGATACTTGTTCTGGAAAATGATTAGAAAATACCGTGCCATTCAGTTTCCTCTCGATTTGATGTTGTAATCTGGAATAATACTTGCAAGTTTTTACACATAATAAAACAAGTATGCAACCAAACATTGGCCTTTCACCAAAAAACCTGAAAAGCATTGCAGAGATATTATCGTTCGTGTTATCTGACGCGATTGTACTTTATACGAAAACCAGGAAATTTCATTGGAATGTTTCAGGTAACAGTTTTATGGAATTACACAAGTTATTTGAGAAACAGTATAAGATACTCGAAGAAGCCATTGATGAAATTGCCGAGCGAATTAATAAGCTCGGGGCAAAAACGCCGGGAACAATGCAGGAGTTTCTTGACATGACTTCACTAAAGGAATCGCCGGGAAAATATCCATCGCAGAGGGAAATGCTCGGAGAATTACTAAAGGACCATGAAGCAGTGATCAAACAACTTAGAAGATACATTGATGACTGTGATGAAAAATATGGTGATATGGGCACGTCAGATTTTCTAACTGACCTGATAAAAGAACACGAAACAATAGCCTGGACGCTGAGACGGTACCTGCAATAAAAGCCTGCGAATGAAACTGAGCTCTGGTTATCCTTTAAGCTTAATAAAAAACGGGTTACTGTTTTCTTATCCAAAACTTGCAAAGAATATAAAGACAGATGTACTGGTTTTGGGAGGAGGAATCTCAGGGGCATTAACTGCTCATTACCTTGTGCAGGAAGGAGTTGACTGTGTTTTGATTGATGCAAGAACCATTGGTCTTGGGAGCACCTGTGCGAGTACTTCATTACTCCAATACGAAATAGATGTATCACTGCACGAACTCATCAAAATGGTTGGCACAAAAGCAGCAGTACGCTCTTATAAGTTAGGGGTTTCAGCCATTCTCAAGCTCGAAGCACTTGCCAGAAAAATCGGGGTCCATGATTTTGAAAGAAAACAAAGTCTCTACAGCGCCGCTTACAAAAAGGATGTTTCGTTTCTAAGGGAGGAATACGCGGCAAGAAAAAAGCATGGATTTGATGTACGATACCTTGACGAAGCAAGTGTGTACAAGCAATTTGGATTCGCTTCGCATGGGGCAATACTGTCTGATGTTGCGGCTGCAATCGACACCTATCTTTTGACACACAGCCTGCTCCAGTTTAATCTAAACAAAGGGCTAAAGGTTTATGACAGAACGCCGGCCATTTCTATTGAGCATAACCAGCGGAATGTGCAAATTGAAACACCGGATAAGTTCGTGATCAGAGCAAAAAAATTGGTATATGCGACCGGCTATGAGGTAGTAGATTTTATCTCAAAGCCGATCGTTAAACTTGCCAGTACCTATGCTATCGCCAGCGAATCTTTCAATGCGACGCAAAAATTTGGGAAAAAAGACGCAGTTATTTGGAATACGGCTAAACCTTACCTATATATGCGCACAACAAATGACAACCGGATAATAATCGGTGGACGGGATGAGGAATTTTTTTCTCATTTGAGGAGGGATCGGCTTATTCCCCAGAAAACGAGACAGTTGAAAACAGATTTTGAAAAGATGTTTCCCGCAATTCCTTTTAAAACGGAATTCAGTTGGGCCGGTACTTTTGGTTCGACAAAAGATGGATTGCCATATATTGGCGCATATAAAAAATTTCCAAACAGTTTGTTTGCACTCGGTTTTGGCGGGAACGGGATCACGTTTAGCCAGGTTGCGGGAGAAATTATAGCTTCGATTATAAAGGGAAAAAAGAATAGGGATGTTGAGCTGTTTTCCTTTGAAAGAAAATAAACTGTCAACGGAAGAGATCGAACTGTCGGCAGTTTCTTCATAAACTTATTAATAATTTCAGCCATGAGGCACTTAAAATTTCTTCTCTCCATTTTAGTTGCGTTGCTTTATTCAAAATCCGGCGATGGACAGGTTGATACAAGCATAAGCGATGAAAGATACAGGCCGCAAGTTCATTTTTCACCAAAAGAAAAGTGGATAAATGATCCTAACGGTATGGTATATCATAATGGCATTTACCATCTTTTCTACCAGTATCATCCGTATAGTTCTGTTTGGGGTCCTATGCATTGGGGACATGCAACAAGCAAGGACCTGATTCATTGGATCCGGCAGCCGATAAAAATTTTCCCCGATAGCCTGGGAACCATTTTTTCCGGAAGTGCAGTTGTAGATAAGAACAACACATCAGGATTTGGTAGAAATGGGACAATACCATTAGTGGCCATATTTACTCAGCATATAGAAGAAGATAAAAAGGCTGGTAAGAGTTATGTTCAACATCAAAGCCTTGCTTATAGTCTTGATAATGGGAAAACATGGACGAAATACCGCGGTAACCCTGTATTAAAAAGTCCCGGTATTCCTGATTTTAGAGATCCTAAAGTGATTTGGCATGAGCCAACAAAAAAATGGATCATGTCTCTTGCTGTTGTTGATAGAATTTATTTTTATTCATCACCTGATCTAAAAAATTGGAAAAAGGAAAGTGAATTTGGAGAATCAGCAGGTGCTCATGGAGGAGTTTGGGAATGTCCTGACCTGTTTTCATTGGAATATAACGGTAAGCTGATTTGGGTTCTAATAGTTAATCTTAATCCCGGTGGCCCCAATAAAGGTTCAGGTACGCAATATTTTTTAGGTGATTTTAATGGACAAGAATTTTTTCCATACAGTACAGAAACTAAATGGTTGGATTATGGGCCTGATAGCTATGCTGGTGTTACGTGGTCGAATACGGGGAAGCGAAAAATATTCCTGGGTTGGATGAGTAATTGGAACTATGCAGAACGTGTTCCAACAGAAAGATGGCGAAGTGCCATGACAATACCAAGGGAATTGAAAATTGTAAAGGTTGGCAATGATACGCTGGTTACTTCAATGATCGTCAAAGAAATCGCAACGCTTAAATCCCGTCCGTTGGTGTTTGATAATGTTGCTTT
>JAICGN010000150.1 GCA_025923075.1 Chitinophagaceae bacterium | reverse complement strand
CAGGTAACGAATATTTTTGTCAGACATAAGTTGCATACAAAGCTCAACACTGTCGCCAGGTTGTACGGCAGGTAAATTTGTTGTCATAATCTCCGAAACTTTTGTATCAACAGAACTTTTGTCTTTCAATACTACTTTTCTTGAATAATCCCTTTCTGTAATGATACCAAGGTATTCGCCCCCATCCATTACAAGCACGGAGCCGATATTTTTTTCAGCCATAATGGCCAGTGCCTCGATCACTTTTGTGTCGGGCGCTACCGCCACGGCCGAAGCTCCTTTTCGATCAAGAATGTCAGAAACTTTTCGCATAGTTGGTTGTTTTTTGGTATTGAAAGTTACAAAAAACCGGCGCCCCGGTCAAAACTAATTATATACATGCCTTAACCAATCAGTACCTTTATCGTCGCCTTAACTCCTAAAAACAACCAATGGTCAACAAACTACCAACGATCAAAGAGATTGCAAGGCGGCTAAATGTATCTGTTTCGACCGTTTCCCGGGCGTTGCACGATCATCCAAGCATAGGACTGCGCACAAGAATGCAGGTGCAACAGGTTGCTAAAGAAATAAATTATGAGCCCAATCGGGCCGCTATATTTTTTAAACAAGGAAAAACTTTTACACTGGGCGTTATTATTCCGAATCTGCAGGAGCAATATTTTTCTATCGCAATCGACGGGATTGAAAAGCAAGCAATCCAAAACAACTACAATGTGCTGATCTGTCAAAGCCATGACGATGCAAAAAGAGAGAAACAGATAGTGGAAACGATGCGGCGAAATCGCGTGGATGGTATTATTGTTTCCGTCTCAAAGAATGCCAGCAACTATGAACATTTTCTTGAATTGGCGAAATACAATATACCCGTTGTGTTTTTTGACCGTGCGCCCCAGTTACCCGGCGCCTATTCGGTGACATGCGGTTTGAAAAGCAGTACAATTGCAATGGTTGACCTTTTTGTAAAAAAAGGACTCAGGAGAATTGGTTTTATCAATGGCCCCGGCGCGATTTCGCTCACGCAAGAAAGAGCCGATGGATACCGCGAAGGCTTATTAAAAAATAACCTTAAAGAAGAAAAAGAATTGATTGTACAAACCGATCTTACAAGGCCCGGTACAGAAAAAGCCATGGGCAAACTGTTGGCATTAGAAAAACCACCCGCCGCGGTTATCGTGTTTAATGATTATGTAGTCCTGGATGCAATGCGATATGCAAGAAAGGAAGGCTTTGAAATAAATAAAGATATTTTCTTTGGCAGTTATGCCAATCTACCGATCACACACTATCTCGATAATCCTCCGATGGTATCAGTAGAACAATTTCCTTTTGAGCAAGCTGAGAAGGCAACAGAAATCTTATTGCAATTGATTCACAAAAATGAAAAGGGAACAGCTTCTTCGCAACAAACTATTCTTGAAGGTGAATTGGTTTTGCACGAAGAGTAAGGTCTTCAGCAACTTTCGCTGTTTTCTTTATTGATGATTCCCTGATCTGCAATTCAGGAGTTAAGATTCTTTTTTCAAATTCTTTGATTGGCCTTTTGCTTTCAATGAGCTGCAGTAGTAATTCGATCGCGGCCTTTCCCATTTCAATTGCTGGTTGTCGTACCACGGTGAGCGGAGGGTCTATCAATTCGGCAATATCTGTATTGGAAAATCCTACTACGGACACATCATCAGGGACCTTTAGCCCTCTCCTTTTTAACGTTTTTAAACAACCAGTAGTTAACTTATCGCTTGTAGCAAAAATGGCGTCAGGCTTATTTCGCTGGGTAAATAATTTATTGATGGCATCTTCAATTTCCTCAAAGATCATTCCACCGTAAAAACAATGCTGAACATAATGCTCATTCACTTCATGTCCATTTGCGATCAAAGCTTCTTTATACCCTGCTACCCGCTCATGCGTGATGGAAAGAAATTCAGAGTTACTGATAACGGCAATACGTTTGTGCCCATTTTTTATCAAATGTTCGGTGGCATCATATGCCCCCCTGAAATTATCAACGATGACTCTATGCGTATTTATTTCTTCGGTAATCCTGTCAAAAAAAACAATAGGAAATCCTTTTGCATGCAGACTTTTCAGGTGG
This sequence comes from Chitinophagaceae bacterium, assembly GCA_025923075.1. Classification (GTDB taxonomy): domain Bacteria; phylum Bacteroidota; class Bacteroidia; order Chitinophagales; family Chitinophagaceae; genus VBAS01. Next base: position 7,402 of record JAICGN010000150.1, on the reverse strand, counting down.
CTGAGATCATTGGTTTCCGTAGAAAGCGAGATCAATAATCCATCGACGGATCGTGATGCGAGATATTGCAGGTCTATAACTTCCCTCTCATATGATTCTCTGCTTTGAGAGACAATAACATTGTAACCCCGGTCGTAAGCAATGGATTCAATGCCATTAATTACCTGGGAAAAAAAGTTGTTTGCAATTTCACAAACAATGACGCCGATCGAACGACTTCGTCTTTCTTTTAAACTTAAGGCAATAGGATTGGGGCGATAATTTAATTTTTCAGCACAATCAAGCACCAACTGTTTTGTTTCAGGACTTATTTCATAGCTATCCCTTAATGCACGGGAAACGGTAGAGGTGGAAATACCAAGAGCGCGGGCGATATCTTTAATAGTAACGGCTTCGAATTTCATATACCGGCAATTACCTTTAAAGATACGTTTTTCAGATGAGTAGCAACTGCTATAAATCACTAATGATCTAATAAGAACGTTCTGAAAAAAATAATGATGGGGTTCCGGCATTTATCCATTCTCATCCCTCTTTTGCTAATACTATCGCCTCCTTCAATTTTCGTGATCGTTATCGGGAACGTTTGCGTAAATAAACACCTAACTCATTGATTCAAATATGATAAATACTGATTAGCATTGAGAAGAATTTCAGGAGGGACAGAACAATTAAATCACGATTCGGCAAACATCAGGACGAATTTTCTTTTAAAAATTAAAAAAAGCCATATGAAGTATCTTCTAGTATTTTTCTCTTTTGTATGTCTTTCTCTTGTAACACTTGCTCAGGACAGATTGATCAGAGGCAGGGTAACAGATGATACCGGTGTTCCCTTGCAGGGAGTAAGTGTTATTCCGAAAGGCGTTAAAACAGGTGTACAAACAGATAAAGACGGAAACTTTGCAATCAATGTACCTGGCACAGGGAATGCAAGTCTTAGTTTTACTTACACTGGTCATAAACCGGTAAGCATTTCAACTGACGGAAAGGAAGCATTGGTTGTGCAATTGGAAAGAAATGCGGCAACTCTTGATGATGTAGTTGTAGTTGGGTATACCACTTCAAAAAGAAAGGATTTGTTAGGTTCTGTTTCATCAGTAACTGCGAAACAGTTAAAAGATATCCCCCTGGCTTCAGCTGCTGAAGCAATTCAGGGAAGATTGGCGGGTGTGCAGGCGATCACATCGGAAGGGGCACCGGGCGCCGACATTATTATTCGTGTTCGTGGCGGCGGATCGATCACACAGGACAATTCACCCCTATACATTGTGGACGGCGTACAAGTGGAAAAAGCATTGGATGTAATTTCTCCCCAGGACATTGCTTCAATTGACGTATTAAAAGATGCTTCGACAACTGCTATCTATGGCGCCCGTGCTGCTAATGGTGTCATCATCATTACTACAAAGTCTGGCAAGCCGGGAAAAACTCAGGTTGGCTATAATGGGGCTTTTGGTTTTCGCGAATTACCAAAAACGATGGATGTCATGAACCCCTATGACTTTGTTGCCTGGCAATGGGAAAGAAGCCGCAGCAATTCAACGGATAGCGCAAGCTTCGCACAGACTTATGGTACTACATGGGATACGTTGAGTAATTATAAAACTATTCCATTTATTAATTGGCAGGAAGAAGTGTTTGGGAGAAACGCCAATTTTCAAAATCACAATGTTTTTGTAAGTGGCGGTAACCAGGCCACAACTTTCAATCTTAGTCTCACTGCGAATAAAGAAGAAGGTATTTTAATAGAATCCGGGTTTGATCGTTACATCGTCAATTTCAAACTTGACCATAAGTTATCTGACAGATTCAAGATCGGCTTTACCACCCGCTATCTTGACCAGGCAGTGAAAGGGGCCGGTACAACAAACAGCGGGACAAGAACTACTAACCGCTTACGTCATACTATTAATTACAGGCCCTTTGAATTACCAAAACCGGGATATGGCGCGGACGAATTTGATGAGGCCTATTACCTTGCTTCTGCCGGTGCAACAAATCCGGTACTCCTTACTCAGGCCGAATACAGAAGACAAAATACAAGGGCAACATATCTGACAGCTTATATCAATTATAACATACTTAAAAATCTTGTATTCCGGTCAACCTTTGGCTACGATAATGCACATGTAAAGACTGATCTGTATTACAGCAAAATAACTTCTACTGCCCGTAACTATGCTTCGTTGCCGGTTGCTTCTATTGGTCAGCAATATAATAGTACGTTGAGCAATACAAATACATTGCAGTATTCACTTAATAATTATAAGGGTCATCATGATATATCAATTTTAGCAGGCGAAGAGACTATTGATCTTCGCTCAAAACAAACTTCAGTCGAGACCCGTTATTTCCCTGCAGATATCAGTGCAAAAAAGGCATTGGCAAATATGGGATTGGGTTCTGCACCAGCTGGGTCTTCACAGCCTTTGCCAACTTCATTTGAACAACCGCCCAGCCGTATTTTTTCCCTTTTTGGAAAAGTGACATATGGTTATGATGATAAATATTTGGCTGCATTTAATGTACGGGCTGATCGTTCTTCAAAATTCAGCTCCGAGAACGGAACACTTGTCTTTCCTTCCGGCTCTGTTGCATGGAGATTTACAAAAGAAAAATTCTTTGAAAACATTTCCTGGCTTTCAGAAGGAAAAATCCGCTACGGTTACGGGGCGGTAGGAAATAACAGGATCGATAATTTACTTTATCTGCAATTGTATGGTGTAACTGGCCAGTATGCTTTCAACCATTCGATTCTTCCTGGTTTTGCACCAACGGCCTTATCTAATCCAGATCTTCGTTGGGAAAAGAATACCACGAGCAATCTCGGACTTGATCTATCTTTTTTAAGAAACAGGGTTGAGTTTATAGTCGATGTTTATAAAAACACTGCGAAAGATCTTTTATTATCGGTGGCAATACCTCCTACAACAGGATATACAAGTCAGTTGCAAAATATAGGCGCTACCTCCAACAGAGGTGTAGAGTTTCAAATAAATGCGACACCAATTCAGAAGAAGGATTTTTCATGGACAAGTAACTTCAATATTTCATTTAATAAGAACAAAGTTGAGAGTCTTGGTGGTGTAAACTCAATTACCAGGAATTCAGGATGGCAGGGTAGCGACGGTGTTGATGACTATCTTGTACAGGTGGGGGAGCCTGCCGGTTTGATGTATGGATTTGTTACTGATGGTTTTTATAAAATAGAAGATTTCATTTACAATGGCGGAACATACACTCTTAAACCGGGTATTGCGGTAAATGGCGTGTATGGAGCCGCACAGCCGGGTATGCTAAAATGGAAAGATCTGAATGGTGATGGCACTATTACCGCCGATGGTGACAGAACAGTTATTGGGGATGCCAACGCAGATTTCACAGGCGGATGGAATAACCAGTTTACTTACAAAAATTTTGACTTTAGCATTTTTGTAAACTTTGTTGTGGGAAATGATATTTACAATGCAAACAAAATAGAATGGACAGATGGAGCTTTTGCCAATCTCAATATGATTGATATAATGAATGACCGGTGGACAAATATTGATCCTGCTACTGGTGCAGTGGTGACTGATCCATCGACCCTGACCAAGCTAAACCAGGATGCAACGATCTGGACACCTGTACGGGTACAACGCTGGTGGTTACATTCATGGGCGATCGAAGACGGATCATATTTCCGCTTCAATAACCTGACACTGGGTTATACAATTCCAAAAAGAATTTTGGAGAAAGTAAAGGTTGCCAGCCTTCGTTTGTATGCTACGGTGAATAATCTTGCAACAATTACCAATTACACCGGCTATGATCCCGATGTAACGTCGAGAAGATCGGACCCGCTTACCCCTGGTGTTGATTTTGCCGCATATCCAAAAGCAAGAACATGGTTAGTTGGTTTAAATGTCTCTTTCTAAAAAATATAAATTGCTTTATATGAAAAATAAGTTTTATCAGTCGCTTGCAGTTGTCTTTATCATAGTGGCAATTGTCTCCATAGTCGGGTGTAAGAAATATACTGAGGTGGAGCCTGTTTCTCAATATAGCGTTGCGCAGGCATTTTCGGATGTATCGAATGCCTATAGCGCGGTAATTGGAGTATACGATGAATTACAGGGTGATAATGGTTATGGCATACGTATCAGCATGTATTATCCTTACGATTCCGATGAAGGGATTGTAAGTGGTAATATCGATAATGGAAGGCGTGGGATCGGACGTTATCAATTGTTACTTACCAATGCAGAATTGACAAACCCTTTCCGCCAATTATACCGGGGAGTTGAGAAAGCAAACCTTTGTATAGAACAAATTCCGCAAATGGCACTATATAGTAATGGGACCGAAGCGGAGAAAAAAGAATTAAAAAGACTACATGGCGAAGCATTGACATTACGGGCACAGTTTCTTTATCAGCTTATTTTGAACTGGGGTGATGTGCCAGCGGCTATGATCCCTGCTTATAAGCAAACAGAATTGTTTATTCCACAAACTGACCGTGATTCGACGTATGATAAGATTATAGCAGACCTGGCAATAGCTATTGAATTACTTCCATGGAGAAATGAAGTCGCAAGAAATGAAAGGATAACAAAAGGCGCTGCAAAAGCATTAAGAGCAAGGATCGCTTTATTCCGCGGCGGGTATTCGCTTCGCCAGAATGGGCAGATGGAACGGCGTGCTGATTACCTGACTTATTATCAAATTGCAAAAAAGGAGTGTGAAGAGTTGATGGCAAATCGAAATCAACACACGTTGAATCCGAACTATGAAAACATTTGGCGAAATGTTACCTCATTTATTTACGACCCGCAATATGAATTAATGTTTGAAGTAGGCGCGGGTGGCGGCAATAGCAACAGTGATAGCCGGATGGGAAATTATGATGGGCCAAATTTGAGCAATGCTTCGCGTTATGGCGCCGGCGGCGGTGGTATCATCATGTTGCCGAATTATTTTTATGCATTTGACTCTGTAGATACGAGAAGAGATGTAACAATTACTCACTACCAGGTTACTTCAGCTTCCAATATTAAAAGCCAACGCAGGTTGGGTGAATTGAATACCGGTAAATACCGTCGTGATTGGAGAGTGCCGCTTTTGCCAGGAACTGTGTTGAATGTTGGCTACAACTGGTGCGTGATCCGTTTTTCCGATGTTCTACTGATGTATGCAGAAGCAGTGAATGAAATAAACGGTTCACCAACACCTGAAGCAATTTCAGCTTTTGAAGAAGTAAGAAAAAGAGCTTACCGGGGTAATACGGGATTGATCGGGGCAACACCCACTACAAAAGCAGCTTTTTTTGATGCTATTGTAAATGAAAGGTATTTGGAATTTGGCCATGAAGCAATTCGCAAATATGACCTGATAAGATGGAATCTGCTAACAACAAAGATTGCCGAGGCAAGAACAAAAATTCAGCAGATACGTGATCGCGTAGCCCCTTATGATTATGTGCCACGATACATTTATTGGAAAAATGTTGGAGAAGAAATACAATTCTTTGACAGGTTCAACACGTCTGCTGGTGCACAGCCATTCTGGAAGCCAACGCAGGATACAACGGGAAGACCCGGTTGGACAAGAACAGACTGGGCGCAGCATTTAACAGCAAATGTTATTGATGGCAAACCATTGTGGCAGGGCTTTGCGTCATACTTTGTACCGGGTAAAAGCGAATTATTTCCATACGATGCTGCTACGATTGCAAGCTACCAGGGCAAACTAAAACAGAACCCCGGCTATTAAGTTTTTTGTAGAGGATTATTAGTTATCGATTCAAGCTGCTGCTTATGCAGCAGCTTTATTTTTAAATTAAGCTATGACCTTGATTCAACGATACTTCTTATTGATCATTGTTGCGGTGTCCCTTACAAAATGTAAAGCGCAGAAAAATGCCGTAAATATCGACACAAGCGGATCTGCAGCAATTGCATTTCCCGGGGCTGTCGGCTATGGCAAATATGCAACTGGCGGAAGAGGCGGTAAGATCTCAATTGTTTCGAATTTAAATGATAAAGGCGCAGGTAGTTTTCGTGAAGCAGCAGAAGCAAAAGGAAAGCGTATCATTGTATTTGCAGTATCAGGAACGATTCATTTGGAGTCAAAACTTTCGATCAAAGGAGATGCAACAATTGCCGGGCAAACGGCCCCCGGTGATGGAATTTGTTTGGCAGATAATTCCGTTTCATTGGGGGGTGACAATATTATTATGCGTTATCTGCGTTTCCGAATGGGTGATAAATACCAGCGACAGGCGGGGATGGTAGATGGAAGTGGCAGTGATGATGCATTTGGTGGATTTAATAGAAAAAATATCATCATTGATCATTGCAGCTTTAGTTGGAGCACTGATGAAGTTTTCTCCATTTATGGGGGTGATAGTACAACGCTTCAATGGAATTTAATTTCAGAACCATTGAACTATTCATATCATTTTGAAACAGGGGATAAGGACTGGGAACGTCATGGATTTGGTGGGATATGGGGTGGATTGCATCTTTCAGCTCATCATAATCTGTTTGCGCATTGCAATAATCGTACGCCGAGGTTTAACGGTATTCGTCATACTCCAACTGAATTTGTTGATTACCGCAATAATGTTATTTACAATTGGGGCGGGAATAATATTTATGCCGGAGAGGGAGGTGATTACAATATCATCAATAATTATTATAAATACGGACCAAATACAAATAAAAATGTGAAATACAGGATTGCGAACCCGGGGAAAAATGAAAAGATCGGTTTTGGTAAATGGTATGTAAATGGAAATGTTGTCGATGAAGCAAACGATATTTCCAAAAACAATTGGCTGGGAATTGTGATTGGTAATGGAGGTACTGAACAAGATAAAAAAAATACCATCATCGATAAGCCACATGATGCATGGCCTGTGCCAACCCAAACAGCAGAAGAAGCTTATAAGTCGGTGTTGAAATTTGTTGGCGCTAGTTATAAAAGAGACACACTGGACGAACGCATTATTAATGATGTAAGGAACAGAACAGGCAAATTTATTGATGTGCAGGGAGGTTATCCTCACGGTACTGCCTATGAATCGACAATAAATGCATGGCCAGCGTTAAAACAAACAGAAGCGTATCTTGATGCAGATAAAGATGGTATACCGGATGACTGGGAGAAAAAGCACGGACTCAATCCGCTCGATGCATCCGATGCGTCGGAATTATCGTCACATAAATTTTATACCAATATTGAACTTTATATAAATAGCATTGTAAAATGAGTAAATTGTTGCTGCCACTGTTTGTTTTTTTCATGGCATTTGCTGTGCCAGATAAAAAGAAGATCACGATCTGGCTTTGTGGTGACAGTACTATGAGCATAAAGGAAAAAAATGCCTTTCCTGAAAAGGGATTGGGAATGCCTTTTG
>JAICGN010000149.1 GCA_025923075.1 Chitinophagaceae bacterium | reverse complement strand
GAATGGGGACTGTGACAACAAAGCCCTGGCAACCATAAATGGGGTACCCCATATAATTACTTTGCCGTAATTAAAAAATTATTATACCTTTAAACCAGTTTTCATAGGGTACGGATTAAAAACGGGCCAGGGTTTCTACCCAGGCCCTATTTATTTATATGTGCTGACTAGAATTTATTGAAGCGACTTGAATAAATATCCCTTGTCTGAAAAGAATTTCAGCATTCGTGGCAAGGTATATTCCAGTTTAGGGAAAGCTTTTTCGCTGTCATGAAACACAATGATTGATCCGGGAACCGATCCAAACACAACGTTTGCCAGGCATTGCTGCGGTGTACACGCAGCATCAAAATCTCCGCTCAAAACATCCCACATTACAATCGTTGGGTCTTTACCTTTCATAACAGGTTTCAGATTTTTTGCTTGGAAACCTGTGATCCTTCCATAGCATGGGCGAAACAAGGAACTATCTATCACTTTTGAGGCTTCGGCAATGTCTTTAAGATAAACATCATTATCCGTCTTCCACCCGTTTAAATGATTAAAGGTGTGGTTACCTACACCGTGGCCTTCGTCATGTATTTGCTTAAATACATCGGGATACGCGACAACGTTTTTGCCAACGCAAAAAAAAGTCGCCAATGCACCATAACGTTTCAGCTGGCTCAAAACAAAGAGTGTAATTTCCGGATGAGGCCCATCATCAAACGTGAGATAGAGTATTTTTTTCTTCGTGTCAATATTCCATAAATAGGAAGAATATATTTTCTTAAGCAGCCTAGGCGTTTTTACCAAATAATATTTTTCCCAACGTCTTTCACGCAACAACAACAATTCTTTTTCATCATTAATGTGTGCTAACCTTTCCATCTGTTAATAAATTACAACAAATAAACAACTGCTTTTATAATTTATTCAGGGTGACGCTGATTTTATAGTATTAATCCGGCCATTTTACCTGTGAAGTTACCTCAAAGAGATGGTGATTATTCGAAGTAAAACATTTGTCAAAGTAATTTCATTCCTTGTTAATCGTTTCAGACTTTTGTAGGTCTTATTGCGAACTAAAATTCAACCTCTATGAAACTAAAACAAATCCTTGCTTTCCTGTCTCTCCCGTCACTTTTTTTCTTTGCCGCTTGCGAGAAAGAAGAAAGCGAACCCGATCCGGAAATTGAAACGACTTTTAATTTATCTGAAAATCAGGCAGTATCTGAAAGCATAGGCGATGATGCAAATGTCGTATTTTTTGAAACTGCTGCTACTGCAGGTTTAATTGGCTACCGCCTTAATCAAACAACGAAAACCACAAATACGCTTAGTTGTGCTTCGGTAACTATTACACCGCAAAATTCGTTTCCTAAAACAATGATAATTGATTTTGGTGCTAACGGCTGTACAAGTGCGGATGGCGTTAATCGTAGAGGAAAGATCAATATCACCCTTTCTGACTCGGTGCATCATCCCGGCAGCACTGCGGTTATGACCTTTGACAATTATTATGTGTCGGGATTTAAAGCAGAAGGAACAATTACCTGGACGAATACAAGTACGCCGAATGGTATTAGCTGGACAAGACAAGTTACCAACGGCCGGGTAGTGACCCCGTTAAGTGGTTATTATTGGTTACATGAAGGAACGAAAAATGTTATACAAACTGCCGGTGCGAACACACCATTGAATTTATTAGATGATGTGTATTCAGTAACGGGAAATCATACAGTAACAAATCCTGCCGGTAAAAGCAGAACGGTCACGATCCTGGAAGCACTTGAAAAGAAAACAATTTGTCATAATGTTTCTAAAGGAAAAATGAAGATACAGGGGACTAATCATTTTGCAATTTTAGATTATGGTGACGGCTCCTGCGACAACACGGCAACCGTTACAATTGACGGTAATCCACCAAGAACTATACTGCTGCCATAAATTATCCGAACCGACAATCACGACCGTCTTCTTTGCAGGACGGTTTTTTTTATTCTTATGACCAACGATTTGTGGAAACTTATCTTTGCCATCTATGAGAAAGCAGGTAAGAGTAAGATTTGCCCCTTCACCTACCGGTGGTTTGCACCTGGGTGGTATGAGGACAGTTTTATATAATTATTTATTTGCAAAAAAAAATGGTGGCGATTTTATTTTAAGAATTGAAGACACGGATCAAAGCCGTTACGTATCGGGGGCAGAAGAGTATATTCATAATTGCCTGAATTGGGCAGGACTCGAACCAACTGAAAGTTCTTACCATGGAGGCAACTATGGACCTTATCGACAAAGTGAAAGAAAAGAATTATATAAAAAATATGCGGAGCAATTAGTAAAGGATGGTCATGCCTATTATGCGTTTGATACTCCTGACGAATTGGAAAATATGCGGCATGATCTTAAAACAGAACAAAATCCTTCCCCGCAATATGATCAGAGCATTCGAATGAAAATGAGAAATTCTCTTTCGCTTGCTGCTAATGAAGTGAGAAAATTGCAAGATGCAAATGCCCCTCATGTGATCCGTATAAAAATGCCGGAGCATGAAACAGTTTCGTTTATTGATATGATTCGCGGCGAAGTGAGCTTTGACACCTCTCTGGTTGATGATAAAGTTTTACTAAAGGCAGATGGTATGCCAACCTATCATCTTGCTGTTGTCGTGGATGATCACCTGATGAAAATCTCGCATGCATTTCGTGGTGAAGAATGGTTGCCCAGTGCCCCAGTACATATTTTATTATGGAAATATCTATTTGGACTAAATGAAATGCCACAATGGGCTCATTTGCCCTTAATACTTGGGCCAAATGGTAAGCTGAGTAAACGTGACGGGGCCAAATTCGGTTTTCCTGTTTTTGCTATGAACTGGACAGATCCAAAAACCAATGAATTGACAGAAGGATTTAAAGAAAAAGGATTTTTACCCGAAGCGCTAATAAATTTTCTTGCTTTGCTTGGCTGGAATGACGGCACTGAACAGGAAATTTTTACGAAGGAAGAACTCATTGAAAAGTTTTCTATTGAAAGAGTTCATAGCGGCGGGGCCAAATTCGATTACGAAAAAGCAAAATGGTTCAATCATGAATGGATAAAAAAGTCTGGAGTGAGGGGCATGGAGCCAGGAGTTAAAAGGCTGCTTAGTGAAAAAGGAATCACTGATATTGATAGTTCTGTCTTAGAAAAAGTCGTGGGTCTTGTAAAAGATCGCTGCACTTTACTTACGGACTTTTACGACCATTCGTATTTCTTTTTTAAATCGCCGGAGAAATGGGATATAGCTGCGGTAAGACCAAAATGGAATGAAGCCAAACAATTATTTTTTGCTGAAGTGATCCGTAATTATGAATTGAATAACGACTGGAAAGCAATTTCGCTCGAAAATAGTTTCAAAGAAATAGCTGCGGCTAATCAAATAAAACCCGGCGAAGTATTGCTGCCATTACGTATTATGCTGGTTGGTGGAAAGTTTGGACCCGGTGTGTTTGATATCATTGAAATCCTGGGCAAGAACGAGACGATCAACCGTATAAAAAAAGCATTAACTGTTTTCTGAATTCAGGATTGATATTATCTTGTTCTGATGCCACACTCTTCTGCTCCAAATAAACCGGTCATCTTTTTATTAGCCGTTGTAAAACTTCTAATACCTTTTCTTCTTATTCATCCTGCATTTGAATTGCAGCGTGACGAATATTTGTACTTTCAGCAAGGACAACATCTTGACCTTGGCTATCTTGAAAACCCACCGCTGCTCTCTTATCTTGGATATGTTTCATCATGGTTTGGAAATAAAGAATGGTTGGTGAAATTCTGGCCTGCATGTATCGGCTCGCTAACTGTTATCGTCACTTGCCTAATTACAGCAAGGTTAGGCGGAAAAGCATTTGCACAATTTCTCGCCGGTCTTGGAGTGATCACGGGTGCATTTTTAAGAATTCACATTTTGTTTCAACCTAATATTCTTGACATTTTTTTCTGGACATGCAGCTTATATTTCTTATTAAGATACATTCAGACAAATAATCAAAGAGACTTTGTTTGGCTTGCTATATGCCTTGCCTTAGGCTGGTGGAGTAAATATTCGATTGCTTTTCTTATTGCAGCAATAGTAATTGGATTGATATTGACAAAGCACAGAAATATCTTGTTGCAAAAAAATACCTGGAAAGCACTCGGTATTTCATTATTGATCATCTTACCGAATGTCTGGTGGCAACATGCACATAACTGGCCATTGATCCACCACATGCAGGAATTACGCGAGACACAGCTAGTTTACGTTAACCCGATGGATTTTATCAAAGAACAGATTCTTTTATTATTCCCGGTTTTCATCATTTGGATAGCCGGCCTCGTTTGGTTTTTCAGAAACGCTGCCTACAGAGTTTTTGCGTGGATCTACATTTCAGTAATTCTACTCCTCATACTTGGAAGTGGCAAAGGTTATTATTCTATCGGTGTCTACCCTGTGTTACTCGCAGCGGGTAGTGCTGTGTGGGAAAAATTGTTCTCTGTAAGAAAATGGATGCGATATGTAATCGCTGCCCTGGTTATCGGGCTCACGATCCCCTTTTTACCAGTCGGTTTACCCATGATGAGCCCCGACAAACTTGCAACTTTCTATAAAGAAAGAGGAATCGATAAGACAGGTTTATTAAAATGGGAAGATCAGCGAGACCATGAACTGCCTATGGATTTTGCCGATATGCTTGGTTGGAAAGAAGTAACTGAAAAAACCGAAAAGTTTTTTTCTTCATTGCCGGATTCTGTTAAACTGTCTTCGGGAATTTATTGTCGTCATTACGGTTTTGGAGGCAGTCTGAAGTTTTATGGTAGAGACAGCCTCTTCAGATCGAAAGTTTTTTCCGATAATGGTTCATTCCTGTTATGGATACCGGATGACTTATATTTTAAACACCTGATCTTTTTAGGGAGAAGAATGCCTGACAAAGATGACGAAGTGTTTCAGCATTTTGAAAAGATAACGGTTATTGATTCTGTTACCAACAGGTTATCCCGTCAGTATGGCGATAAGATAATTTTCTTTGAGAATATCGATGCCGCAGGGCTAAAACTTGCACAAGATGGACTGAAAGAAATGAAAAGCGAGTTTAATCGCTAACCTTGCTGCTGAATCAATTTCATTATAGTTACAAAATCTGTTCGCCCCAGATTCTCGATCATCAATATGTCTTCTCTATCTAACTGAAACAACCCAGTTGTATTTAATAGCACTTGTTCAGCTGTTCTTATCCCTGCAATAAGAGTTGACACTCCAGGATAACTAAGAATAAAACTCAATGCCAGTTGTGTTTTGCTGCAATTATACTTTTCACATAAATGCCAAACTGGTTCCAATGCGTTGTTTGAAACACCGATTACTTCTTCTGTCAGGCGATTTTTGCGATGGTCGTTTGAAGAAAAATTTACACCTCCATCAAACTTGCCTGTAAGCAATCCAAATTGCAATGCCATCCTTACAATTATTCCATAGTCATTCGTTACTGATTGCTGTAATAAAGGCAAAGACTTCTGGTTCAGTAAATTCAAAACGAGCTGAAAGCCATTCCCGATCTTATTATTAATAAAAAACGCTGCTTCGGGTAACGGTTCAAAAGTATTTAACGAAATTCCCCAATACCTTATTTTTCCCTGCTGTTGTAACTGCTGCATAGCCTCTACACATTCGCCATTTTGTAAATGCTGCATTCGTGCCGAATGCAGTTGATAAAAGTCGATCAGATCTCTTTTCAGCCGTCTTAAAGAAGCCTCACATGCGCCAAGAATATATTTTCTTGAATAATCCACGGTGAACTGTTCACCTCTTGAAACATTACCAACCTTAGTTGCAATAATAATTTCTTTCTTATCTCCGATTGTCTTACCAAGCAATTCTTCCGAATGTCCCAATCCGTAAATATCTGCAGTATCAAAAAAATTAATTCCCGCATCCAGAGCTGATCGAATAGCTTTGATAGACACATTATCATCTGCGTCGCCCCAACCAATAGCAGTACTTCCGATCATCGATCCGCCGCCGATGGCCCAAGCGCCGAATCCAATTTCACTTACCTGAAGATCAGTATTCCCAAATTTTCTGTATTTCATCTTTAACCTGTTATTGTTCCGGTAATGCATACCATTTTTTATAGGCTTGCTGGTAAACTGTTGTCAACAATACTATTAACAATACGAACCCTCCGATCTCCGAAACAAAATAATGCAATTCCGCATTCTTGAATAAAGTATCATATTGTTCAGGATCACCAGAAAACCGGTAACGGTTTCTCAACGATTCATAATACAGCGCAGTAACTATAAGTGGCATGAATGGTGTCATAAATACCAGGTGATTTAAACTGATGCCGGAGATCAGGTTTCGATTCCTGCTATTTAATATAAATGCCGATATAATAATAAAAAGTACAAAATAGGTAATGGTCCAGATGTAAAAAGCATTCTCGCTGTAGGGAGTCATTCCGATAAATAAAGCAGTCACTATGGTAAGCACAACCGAAGTTAATAAGGTAAGAAAAAATGTACGCCTGGTTGTATGTCTGTAAATGAGAACAAGCATGGCAAGACAAAGTGTCAAGTAATATCCTAATCTCCAGCAAATTCCAATTGTTTCTTTATCCCATCGGTATTTTTTCCCGGTTATATTGTCTATCTGCTGGTTTACCAGGTAAAGGTCATACTTATCCCTGATCCTGGACATGTATGAACTCTCTCCGTAATCGTAATATCTTTGTCTTCCACTGGCTAAACTTGCCGGATCGTGATACGGGCTATACTTTGCAAAAAGCTGTCCCAGCTCTGTTCTTAATTTTGCCTTATCCACCGCTTGTCTATACTGCAATACCTGCCTGTACAGATCCATTGATGACATTAATTTTAATAGGGAGTATTCATCAAGGCCATATTGATAGATGAATTTATAATCCGGACACGCATAGGTCACATAAATTGAATCAGTTATTTTTTTTACACTATCGGCAATGAGTAATCTACTTCGTAGCGTTGCTGTATCAATCAGGTAATAATTGTCCGCGTTAGCGGCTTCCACAGCTTCCTGTGTATACGTTTCAACACGATCATATCTTCTCTGTAACCTGGTAATAGAATTATCTATCTCAAAAGTGTCCCGCCTGAATCTTTTATCAATTGAATCCTGTTCCAGTTGACAAATCTTTACATTCATACTGTTTATATCAGCAGTCAATTCTTCACTTGTGTAAGCCGCATTTGCTTTTACACTCTCAATGACCGGCGGGATAAAAGGCCATGATATAATTATCAGTATAATAATAAAATAGAAAATAAATGTTTTTACTGTATCGGTGCTTTTCCATGCCCCAAACCTTTTAAACACATTAAACCGTAACAGGTAAATCATCCAGAATATAAAAGCAAGCAAAGAAACAGTGCTTATCAGGATTACCCAGTAATGGATCATTGAATTGTTACGTGGGTCATTGGGCGCAATAAAGGAAATGATCGCTAACAATAAGGCAAAACCTAATCCATAAATGCCTGCAGTGTGTATTCGTGATGACCAGGTAACCGGGTTATTCTTTAATAAGGTTTGGTCAATCTTTTTTATAACCGAACTATGGGCCTTCATTTAAATTGATTGCTTAGTTAAAAAAACGTTTGGTAGAATAAGTGATGTCCCTGAAATATGTAATATCGACGTCGCTGCTTACAAGCCGGTTCAGAATTTCCTGTACTGAGCAGGAAGCAGACGTTATTGTATAAAATCCTCCATTGAATTGTATGCTTACCTTGTTATCGCCGAGGACTCGAAGCAGCTCATCCCTACCGGCAACAGTCTCCAGTTCCAGTACGTAACTTTTAACTTTCTCGGCTTTTTCTTTTGTCTGAAACATGCAATTGCCTCTTTTTATAAATAAAACATTGTCCGCTATTTTTTCTACTTCATGTAGCTGTTGCGAACTAAGTACAACACCCATCGGATGTTTGACAGATTTCGCCATAAGCCTCAGGTCTGTAAGGATAGTCTGTTGTGCATTAATATCAAGATTAGCCAGCGGTTCATCTAATATCAGCAAAGACGGTTTTTGCAGAAGCACTCGTGCAATCTCAAAACGTGTACGGTAACTGCTGCTAATCTGGTTCCAGGTGTAATTTGCATAAGAGCCGAGGCCCAATCGTTCCAGCATAAAATCTACCATCAGATCATTTTCCCCGGCGTGAACGCCGGCGATCGCAGCGCTAAAACGAAGATTATCTTTTAGCAACCCGTACCACCTGGGAATCCGTTGGGGAATAAATGCTACCTGGTGTTTGATGGCATAATAACCTGGTTCTCTTATTTGAGTATGATGAACGCTGCCGGTATCAATTGCCAATTGACCCGACAAGCAACGTAGCAAGGTTGTTTTACCATTTCCATTCTCTCCCACTACTCCCAAAATATCACCTGAAGAAACTTTAAAACTCACAGGACTTAAAGTAAAGCTTCCGCTAGTGTATGTTTTTGAAACCTGCTCAACCGAAACTAAAAGTTTTGAAGGCGGCGAAATTAAATTTTCTGAACTTATTTCCTGAATGAGTTCGTTGGCTGCGTTTATAAATTCAGTTGATGATTCCTGTTTATCCTTCACAACCCGGGTATATGCTCTGCTCAGTTCAATCGCTTTTCTTACCAGTTCGGGTTTATTGATATCAAGGCTAATATCGAGCAGCCGCCGAACGGCCAATGAATAATCCTGGTGCTCGAGATAAGAAGAAATTTCGGCGACAAGATAATTGATCATAAAAATTAATTATGATCCAATATAAATGTTTATTTCATGAATGCGGGAAATCTTGCTGTTAATTCACTCAATAAAATAAATCGGTTACTTTTGTTTTATGCCGGAAAAAGAAGTTAAACGACCCATCCGTGTTCTGGTCGCCAAAGTCGGACTTGATGGTCATGATCGTGGTGCTAAAGTGATTGCAACTGCGCTGCGCGACGCCGGTATGGAAGTGATCTATACAGGTCTTCGTCAAACGCCCGAAATGGTTGTGAATGCTGCATTACAGGAAGATGTGGATGCCATTGGCATTAGCATTCTTTCCGGTGCTCATATGACGGTTTTTCCAAAAGTTATCAATGTTATGAAAGAAAAGGCGATGGATGACGTGCTGCTGACCGGTGGTGGTATTATTCCGGAGGATGACATGAAAAAACTGAATGAGATGGGAGTTGGAAGATTATTTGCCCCTGGCACACCAACTTCGGAGATTGCATCTTATATCAATAGTTGGGTAAAGGATCACCGCCCTTTCTGATTTTTCTTCAACGCATACTTCCTTCATTTTTTTACCATTCTTCAACAATGATCAAATGTCCGGCAGCATGAGTCGTTTTCTTTTTGAATAAATGCGAATGCCAACAACCACAATTATACAAACAGCAAGATTAATATTGTATTCAGGCGACACATGCTTAAGCAATAAATAAATGCCGCCACCAACAGCACAAGCCGTTGCATATAATTCCCCCTTCT
>JAICGN010000148.1 GCA_025923075.1 Chitinophagaceae bacterium | reverse complement strand
TAGATGATTTTGTTTCTCTTTTTCATAACGTGTTATTTTTCCCGATAGCTATCGGGATTGTTTAAAATCTCTTGTATCCGGTTATGTGCCATATTGATGCCCTGGGCAAAGGGTAACTTCAGCATTTCATCCCTGAGTGCAACTGATCTATAAATTACCTGCATGTTGAGTTTGCTGGTATCTTCTGTGAGTTGTTCAAATTCCAGGAACTCAAGCTGGACACCAAACGGTGCATTCTCCATTTCAAATGTGCGGGTGATCTTACGGTTGGGGATAAACTCGTGGATCACTCCATTGAAACGGTGTTTGTTTCCTTTAGGATCAGTTGTTTCAAATTGGTAACCTCCGTGTTTTTTATTTTCCAGTTTCAGCACTTTCGTTCCCATCCACTGTTCAACAATTTCCGGCTCTTCATACGCTTTAAAGAGTAACTCCAATGGTAAATCAAACTCTCTCGTGATAGTTAATTCCTGTTTGCCGTCTTCAGCATTGATCTTTGTTTTTCGTTCCATCGCTTTCTATTTTTTTACCCGATAGCTATCGGGTTTGTATTTTTTCATTACAGTTTCCAATTTGTTAAACCTGTCATCCCACATTTGGCGAAACCGTTCAATGAAGTCGGCTATTTCTTTCATTTTTTTTGCATTGACGTGATAGTAAACCTCTCTGCCGTTGTACTCCTGTTCAAGTAACTCACATTGGGTTAGTATTTGCAAATGTTTTGAAACTGTCGGTCTTGCTGTGTCAAAGTTTGCTGCTATGGCACCTGCTGTCATTGATTGGGCAGCAAGCAAAAGAAGTATGGACCTTCTTGTCGGGTCCGCTATGGCTTGAAAAACATCTCGTCTCAGGTTCATTGCGTAGCTATTTGGCTACAAATATACATGTAGCTATTTGACTACACAAAATTTTTTTTCGCTCACATCGTTTTATTGGTAATTAAATTCAAATGCGGCCTTCATTCCGCTTGCTCTAAAGATTAGATTTTCACTAATTTCTATTTTTTTAATGCCACCAACATTGTTAAGTAATTTAAAACGAATAGCTTTTAATTTATACCTTCTGTTTTGTTGAACTGAGCAACTAACCTCAAGGTCGTCGTTTGTAAACCGATATCCATTTTGTGAAAAATCAAGGTATTTCAACGTCTCAGCTAAGTATTCAAATTCATCTTTGGTCAGCATCAGCTCAATTTTTTCAATATTGTCATATAGCTTTTCATATTTTTTCCCTCTCCATTTTTCTCTGAGTTGCTCTTCAGTAATTCCTGATCTTATTTCGTTTTCGTTAAATCCGCAAAGTTTTAAAAACTCAATCGTGAATTCTTCGATATAAGGGCGGAATGTTTCCTGTAAGCCGGCGTGGGATAAATAAAGATTTTGGTTGAAAGGAATGACTGTTCCGCTGTCTTCATACTCGATCATCTTAAGGTGGGTATTCTTTTTATCGTTCCTTATTAGTTGATCGATCTTATTAATGTCACCCGGTTTTTTAGTTCTAAAAACCAGTCCAACATCACCAAATTTATCGCCAAGCCCGGGCTTACCTTCCTTATGAGCTGGTTCAAACACTTCAATATAAGACTGTCGACCCCTTAGGTATTTACCCGTATAGCTATCGGTTAAAGTTTTACTGGACTGCTCTCTGGTATTGGCAAAGATTTTTGCTACGAATTCATCATGAAACAGGTTTTGATAACTGATAGAGTCAATACAAAAGAAAATATGACTGACAACAACTTTAACCGAGTCCGTAGACTGGTTGAATGATTGTCCGGGGAGTGCAAACAATAGGAGAGTAAGGTAAACTCTGATTTTCATAGAATCCAATAGCCATTAAAGTCACCCGGTTTACTGCCGGCTAGGAATTTAAAAAACTTTCCGCCAAACCCCGGCGCAGGTTGCAGAAATTATAGATTATTTTATTTAGCTGCTGCAGTAATAATTTTTTCCAGAATTTTTATGTCAACGTCTTCAAGTTTATCAATATAAAGGCAACCGACGCCGGTCTTGTGTTTACCTAATTTTTTCAACGCATCAGCATGTCGTTGTAAATTGATTAGATGTAATGACAAATTTGCCTTTCGCGGGGAAAAACCAATTTTGAACCAATCCACTTCTCTACCGGTAGCGGGACTTTTATATCTGACATTCCCAAAACCTATCATTGAACTGCCCCACATTTTTGGTTCTTCCTTCATGGCCTTTTCCATCATTTTAAGTATTACCTGGCTGTCTTTGCGCTTTTGCTCGTCTGAAATATTATCAACGAAATCAGCCACACTAGATGAAGTTTGCTTGGTTTTAATTTCTGCTAGTTTACCCATAAGAGATGTTTTATTTGACCTGGTTATGTTCAACGTTAGGACTTTCTGCGCGCAACTAAAGATCATTAAAGTTAGTAAAGTTGAAAACACATTTTGTAGATCAGTAGCGCTCTTTCTTAAAATAATATGATCGGTTGGAAAATTGGTTGAAGCTGCAAACTTGACTTTAACTCCTTTTGTGAATTTAATGAACCCAAATGTGTGTCCATTTATAGTTGCATATGCAATAATTTCATATCCGTGTGACTGCAAACCTCTTTTTGCCTTTGCCTTTTCATTATCCGAAGTTCTCGGCCCCATCATTACAGCATGTCCTAACTCAATCAATTTGGAGCCGATGGTCTCTCCAACCATACCTGTTCCGAATACTGCAATTTTCATTTTGTTATCGCTTTTATTTCTAAAACTATTTGCGATACAAAAATGAATACAATCACCCTTTGGAAAATGGTCAACAACTTGGTTGTAATGGTAGATTAATAAAAAAGCTTTTTTCCCGGAGCAGCGGTTTTATTTGGCATTACTAGTCAATTCATGCAATTAACTTGATGAAACTTTTGTGCAAAAAATTACTGACTGGCAGGAGGGATTTTTGAGCATATCAGAAATCCTTCTTAATTTTTGTCTTCACTAAAATGAAACCACCATGCGGTTCAACATATTAATTGCTCTTGCCTGTACAGGTTTACTTACTTCTTTTATAGACAAAGCTGAGCAGTATGATGTTTGTATTTACGGCGGCACATCGGCGGGTGTGATAGCTGCTTATACCGCTGCAAAAATGGGAAAGAGTGTTTTGCTGGTTGAACCTGGAAAACATTTGGGTGGGCTTTCATCAGGAGGTTTGGGCTATACCGATATAGGAAACAAATATGCTATTACAGGACTTGCCCGTGATTTTTATCGCAGAATAGGCAGGCACTACGGCAAATTTGAGCAATGGATATTTGAACCGCATGTTGCGGAAGGAGTGTTTAATGACTATATAAAAAATGCCGGTATACCTGTGTTGTATGAATACAGAGTTGTAACTGCAGAAAAAACCAATGGTTTTATAAAACAGGTTGTCTTGGAAAATTCGTCAGCGCCATCACCCCGTACAAACAAAACAATTGCTGCAAAGATGTTTATTGATTGCAGTTATGAAGGCGACCTGATGGCAAAATCAGGTGTCTCTTATACGACTGGAAGGGAATCAAACAGCACTTATAACGAAACCTATAATGGAGTTCAACTGATGGAGGGACATCAGTTTCCGGATGGAGTGGATCCATATAAAATTCCCGGCGATACTTCCAGCGGGTTGCTATGGGGAATCAGTAAGATAAAACTTTCGCCAAACGGTACCGGCGACAAAAAAGTGCAGGCATATAATTACAGGATCTGTCTGACCAATGATCCAAAAAATCTATCCCCCTTTAGACTTCCAGAAGATTATGATTCCACACGTTATGAATTGCTCATTCGTTTATTCGAAGCCCAGCCGGATAAAAGAGCATTAAACGATTATTTTATTTTGAGTAAAATGCCTAATCATAAAACCGACATCAATAACCGTGGCGGTTTTTCATCAGATATGATCGGGATGAATCATGATTATCCAGAAGCCAGCTATAATGAAAGAAGAGCCATCATTAAAAAGCATGAAACGTATACCAAAGGATTGCTGTACTTCTACAGTAAGGATCCACGGGTCCCGGTCGAGCTGCGCAATGAGATGCGGCAATGGGGTCTTCCCAAAGATGAATATGTTGATAATGGAAACTGGTCACCGCAATTATACATCCGGGAATGCCGGAGAATGATCGGAGCTTATGTGATGACGCAAGCCAACTGTGAAGGTCGCGAAATAGTCAATGATGGGGCAGGGATGGCAGCCTATACGATGGATTCGCACAATTGCCAGCGCATTGTTGTAAATGGAATGGTAAAGAATGAAGGTAATGTGGAAATTGGAGGTTTTGGCCCATATCCAATTTCTTACCGTTCACTTATTCCGAAAGACACAGAATGCAAAAACCTGTATGTGCCGGTGTGTTTATCGGCAAGCCATATCGCTTATGGATCTATAAGAATGGAACCTGTATTTATGGTATTGGCTCAATCATCTGCAGTAGCTGCATGTATGGCTATCGATAAAAAACAAACTGTCCAGCAGATAGATGTAAAAGGGCTCCAGGCTTACCTGGAAAAAAACCCCTTAATGGATGGTAATGCTCCTGAAATATTGTTAGATAATGATGATGCAAAACATGTCCTTATCAGTGGCGATTGGAAAAGGGAAACCAGTGGCGGTTACGGCGCGTCGTTACTAATGACTGAACCTTCTGATGCAGAAAAGAAAGTTCAATTCAACCCTTTCATTGTTGCGGCAGGCAATTATGCCGCGTATGTTTATTTTCCAAAAACCACCAATGCATCAACACAAACACACATAACAGTATATGATGGAAAAACAGCTAAAAATATTATCATCCATAAATCGGAAGTACGGGTAGAGGGTCAGACATCCGGTGAATGGGTTTCACTAGGTACTTATGCGCTTGAAAAGGGAACCAAATCTTATGTCATTGTAACAAATAAAAATGCTGACGGGACAGTGGTCGCCGACGCCGTACTTTTTGTTCCGTTGAAGTAATGTTAAAATATATTAGACTGAGATGGTGCATTTACTCAGTTGGTGAGCTTGTTAAAAGTTGCTGCGAAATTAATTGGCGATTGGTTAACCCGGCCCATTACCCGCACCATACTAATGAAATGACCGAAACTTAATTCACAACGATGTAATGTTGGTGGCAGTTTATTTTCGTTTATAGCGTCTTTGAAATTTGCTGATAAGTCTAGCACGCTGCTTCTATTCGCTATTTTGTGTTATTGTATATCACCCGTTTAATTTCACTTATGTGTACCATCGGCTGAATATTAGTATAATTTTTAAAGTCACCAACAACAGCATCTCTGTTTTGTGCTATGGCTTTATGATACTCAGCAACATCACTAATATAAAAATACCCTACAGCCACAAAAGGCGCCTTATCATTTGGTGTTCTGCCAGCTATGCCCTTATCAATTTCATAAAACTTTAAATTTTTGCCTAAAAGCCCTGCTACCATAGGCATGTGGTTTTTTTCATAATAGTCCATGTCAAACGTTTTATCATCCCCATTCGGATAAAGTATTTCTACTTTAAACATTCCAACTATTGAAGTAGATGGATAACTCATCTGACTGGTTTTACACCCTAGTAAACCTATAAAAGCGAAAACTAGCGATAAGATTTTAAGTTTTCGAGCCATATCAAATGGTATTAAGTTTTTGTTGCATGGCGAGGTGACGATATTCCTTGATTCGTCAGCCCGAACCGATGCTGAGTAAAGTTAATGCAGTCGATGAAATACACCCGCTGTTAAGGCACGAAAATTGTCCTACAACTTAAAAAGTGTCAACCATGGAAACTCTTCAAACCATAGGCAATGATCGGGTAAGAAATGCGACTCCCGACGGCTTGAATGAAAAAATAGATCAAAGAACACAAGCTAATATCCATCATTATGCGAGAGCCGATGCAGCAAGCATAAAAGCGCGAATTGACCAACTGGATAAGGAATGGGATATTGAACGAACACTTGAATTAAACGCATCGTTGGTTGCGCTGGGGGGCGTAATATTAGGTGCAACAGTCAACAAAAAATGGCTTATACTTCCTGCAATCGTCACCACTTTTTTGGCGCAACACGCCATTCAGGGTTGGTGTCCACCTCTGCCCCTCTTTCGTAAATTGGGAATTCGCACTCAAAAAGAAATAGAAACCGAAAGACATGCATTACTTCAACGGCTGAACCAATAGTTGTTTAATGTTCGTTTTGGGTGGTCCCTGGCGCTCGCGGATGGCGGTGTCCTCTTCAAAATATTCGTTATCCCTTTTTTCTTTTATGCCATTGAAATCAACGGCGTCACTTCTTTATAACTCTTATCTTAAAAAAATGTGGCAAGCAAAACCTTGATGCCCGTTTCGGTCGTTGCACCCCGAAGACTTGCTATTGTTTGTAAAGCCTGTACCGTCCTTATTCAAAAGGAAAGTGCGAGCCCTACACCTACGGAAATATAATTCAAATCCACGGGTGTGGTTACATCGTCTATTATAATATCTCGTGATAAAGAACGATACCGTACTTCCGGAATTAATCTAAATCCTTTGCCAAGCGGAACGGCTGCACCAACGCCTAACTGCCATCCTAAGCCATGCCCTGTGTCATTCGTGATCATTCCATCACTGTTTTCGACTTCAATATGGTTGTACGTTCCACCACCCTTTATCAAATAACTAATATTTGATTTTTCAATGGGATGAATGAACTGTAGACCAAAGCCATAGCCTGTTTCTTCGAAATCCATATTACTGCCTGCAAAAGACTGACTTGAAGAAAATCTATTCCAACTCCATCCTGCATAAGCTGCGAGGTGCGGCAGAAATTCGTAAGCAAATGCACCTTCAAAACCGAAACCAGTTTTAAGGTTTGCATCGCCAAGGTCTTTGGTGGGAAAGTTAACGCCGGGCTTCAATTCAAAACTCCATTTTTTTTGTGCACCTGCGGTTTGTGATGCGACGAGCAAAATTGCGCCAGTAAGAATTGAAAGCGCAATTGCTCTACTAATTGAAATTACTAATTTGTAAATACCTCTAATCCTTTTCATGATGATCGATTTTAGAAGTACAAAAATAAATTTGGGATTGTTTTATCTTGCTGATAAGCGTTGGTAAGACTATGATTCTGGTCATGAATCCTTCCCAAGAAAAGTGGGGTTTTCGATTTTTGAAAAAGTCGTCGTGGTTGCCGAAAGCACGTCAGTAATATGAACAAATCTAAAGAAACTAAGCCGTTGGAACCAACCTCAATTTGTCGCATGTATGTTGGGTTGGGCGTTTTATGAACAAGCCATAGCTCAAAGGTGTCAAGCGGGCTTTTTATTTTTCTAATTATGCTTTGCTTGCATGTATGTAGCGAATTGTCTTTTTAATACTATTGTGTTCCAGCAGTTCCTGTATCAGCCCCCAAAGTATTCGTGATCCCTTTTTTCTTTTATCGCTTTCCGATGTTCTTCTGCGGCTCTTAATTCTATACGTCTTATTTTACCACTGATGGTTTTCGGAAGCTCCATAACAAATTCAATGATCCGCGGAACTTTGTATGGAGCCAATTGATTCTTACAATAATGAAAGATTTTGTGAGAGAGTTCTTTGGTTGCAACAACACCAGGAACCAGTACAACAAATGCTTTTACTTCCTGTCCTTTGATCGGATGCGGACTGCCAACAACTGCCGATTCCAAGACTTCATCCAGCTCGATCAAAACACTTTCTATTTCAAATGGACCAATACGATAATCAGATGATTTGATCACATCATCATCTCTGCCCACAAACCAATAGTAACCATCTTCATCTTTATAGGCCTTGTCACCCGTGTAATAAAGTCCATGCCTGAAAATCTGTTTTAGCTTCTCCTCATCACCAATATATGATTTGAAAATTCCACGGAATTTTTCAGGATGCATCCGAACAGCGATCTGCCCTGTTTCATGAACAGCCAATTCATTTCCATCTGCATCAGCAATCAACATATCGTAAAAAAAAGTTGGTTTGCCCATCGAACCAAACCTGACCTTGTTTCCTGGCAGATTACAGATCATACAGGTACTTTCTGTTTGTCCATAGCCATCACGTATCTCAAGTCCTGTTCCATCTTTCCATATTTTTATAACTTCTGCGTTGAGCGGTTCACCTGCACTTACACATTCACGCAACGAAAATTTGTATTCAGTTAGATTTTCATTGATCAGCATCCGTAATGCTGTTGGCGGCGCACAAAGGGTTGTTACTTGATGATCCTGGATAGTTTTAAGATAGCTGCTGGCAATAAATCTTCCTTTGGATACATAAGCAAAAGCTGTGGCGCCAACATTCAGTGGGGCGAACACACAACTCCATGCAAACTTTGCCCATCCCGGTTGGGAGATATTGAAATGCCTATCACCGGCTTTTAACCCAATCCATGCAGCGGTGCTTAAATGTCCCAAAGGATAACTCGATTGCGTATGTACGGCCACTTTTGGCATTCCAGTAGTACCCGAAGTAAAAAACCAAAACAAGTCATCATCTTTATTTGTATCCGCTGCGCTTGCTTCGGTTTCTTCTTTGTCAATTTCGCTATAAGACATCCATCCATTCCTTTTTCTGTCGACCAACAACTTTACTTTGACGGGACAATTATATTTTAATAAGGCCTGCTCCATCTTTTCTGCATTGTCGCTGTCTGCTACAATGACTTTTGGAGATGCTTTTTGAAACCGGTAAACAATATCATCAACAGTAAGTATGCTTGCAGCAGGGATTAAAATTAGCCCACCTTTGATCGCCGATAAATAACTTATCCATAAACCTTCATTTAATCCGCACATGATGAATATATCATCGCCCTGCTCTACGTTTTGCTTCCGTAGAAAATTCAATAGCTGGTTGCATTTTTCTGATCCCTGCCTGTAAGTAATTGTTACAGCTTCAGAGGGATTACCGGTGACCAATTCCAGCATGTTACGGTCTGCATGTTTATTAACAATTAAAGACTCAAATACATCCCTGACCCAATTGAATTCATCCGGAAGTTCAATCGAACATTGGGCTAATTTTTCGTATTCACCACGTTCAGTGATTGATGTCACTTCGGTAAAGGTTTTCTGGAATTTGCTAAGCATAGCTGTCATGTTATTTGGTTTTAAAACTCACTTCATAGGGTCTTAGCGAATAGCCATCTTTTGATCTGAAACTTCTATCGGTGATAATAAATTCATATTCATGATTTGGTTTCATGTTTACCTTGAGTGTAAATGAAGTGCCATCGTCGGAAAATCCAACCACACCAACAATGGGTGAATACTCTTTTCCTCTTTGTCCGTCATTGATCGAATATCCTTTTTTATCCATTGCAGACGAAAAAACGATCTTGAGTTCTTTGATCCCGGCATCCACCAGGCTGTCACCATTTGTAAAAGGTTCAAGTTTTAGCACATAAGGCTTTTTTTCCTCGAACGATTGTATCAGTTCTGTTTTATTGAGTGGTTCTGTATAATATTTTGATCTTTTTAAAAACGCCTCAACCTTTATACTGTCGGAATAGTTCAATTCAATTATTTCTTTTATCGCTTTTTTCTTGTCAGGAGAATTATTGTAGTA
>JAICGN010000147.1 GCA_025923075.1 Chitinophagaceae bacterium | reverse complement strand
TCACAGGGCTGATCAGAAAAAAAGATGCCTGGGAAACACAAAGTGCCTCTGTCACAAAACAACCTTTCTGGTTATTCATCCTTTTCTTTTTAGTGCATTATGGATTGTTCGTTGCTATTCAAATGGGAATATTTTTTGCGGTCTCGGGAATAGGAGATGAATATGGAATGACTTTTTTTAATTTCTTTTCGAAGTGGCCGTGGCTTTTAACTAACGAAGCCTATATCATGCTCGGAGTATTTATTGTGAGTTATGGCTTCCGTCTTGTATCAGATTTTATTTTAACCGGCGACTATAAAACTTCATCGCTAGGTTATCTTATGTTTCAACCTTATGGAAGAATATTTATTCAACAGGTGAGCGTAATACTGGGAAGTATGTTTCTTTCTTTTGGTGCCGGAAAAATATTCATCTTGATTTTTGCATTAATAAAAATCTTCTTTGAAGTCTTTATTGATTTTGACCTGATAATCAAAAAATCAGCAAAAGGAGAATTAAAATCTTCAGGTGGCGATCTGAGTAGTTAAAGAATTTGGATTGTGTAAGGCCCCCTTAGGGGGCTTGAGGCTTTGGGGGTTCAGGAGAGGAGCAATTCACATTCCCTTAAAAGTTTCTCCCTGTCCACCGCTGCGGTTCCCACTTCTTCACAAACCAAACCGCCGGCAATATTGGCAACTTCCGCCATCAGGTGTGCATTCTTGGTCGCCGCATACACCATGGCCGCTACTGCGATCACAGTATCACCTGCACCCGACACATCAGCCACATTTCTTAAATGACTTGGAATGATCGCAGCATTCTGCAGTTGTTGATAAAAAATTCCTTTTTCAGACAACGTGATCAGGGAGACTTTGTGTTGTAAGTGTTTCTGCAATTGTTCATGTATATTTCTGAGTGTATAAAGATCATTACTTTCGAATAAAAGGTTCAAACCTTCCTGCACCTCTTTCATATTTGGTTTGAAGATGTCGATATTCTGGTACTTGAAAAAATTCTTCCTTTTAGGATCGACCGCAGTAATAACACCAGATGCTCTGCATAGATCAATTGCTTCTTCAATTATCTTTTCCGTAAGCACGCCTTTATTATAATCCTCGAAAATTAAAATATTCGGGTCCTCATGCTCGATAAAATTTGAGATTTGTTTAAGCAGGGATGCTTCATCCTCCTTATTAAGGTCATCTGTTATCTCTGCATCAAACCGTAACATTTGCTGGTTGCGGCTGATAATTCTTGTTTTATTGGTCGTAGTTCGTTTTGCACTTTTTACAAGCCCGGTTGTATCGATCAAATTTTCCTTCAGCAATTGCTCCAGTTGGTCGGCTTCATCATCATTGCCAATGATTCCAAGCAGAAAAACTTTTGCGCCAAGACCGCTGCAATTGATCGCTACATTTCCTGCGCCTCCAATTCTCTGTTCTTTATGATCTAATGAAACAATCGGAACAGGAGCTTCCGGTGAGATCCTGTCTACTTTTCCCCAGATATAAGTATCAAGCATCACATCGCCAATAACTCCAACCTTCAGGGATTTAAAATCGGCAAATAATTCTTCACACTCTGTCATTTCCTATAGTTATTTAATAAATATCCTGCTTTATTTTCTATTTACATAAAATTACTGGTTAATCCATCATGAACTTCCGTCAACCCGCAGCAAATAATTATTTATACATTTGTTGACAAAGGATAAAGATATTATGACCGCTGATTCTATTTCAGAAAAAATATATGAGCTGCCTGCACTGACTCAAAAAGTAAGCCAATGGAAAAATGAAGGGAAGAAAATTGTTTTTACTAATGGTGTATTTGACCTGCTGCATAAAGGGCATATATTTTCTTTATCACAAGCCGCGAAACAGGGCGATATTTTGATCATCGGTTTGAATTCGGATAAGTCAGTAAAAAGATTAAAAGGTGATGAACGCCCCATCAACGACCAGGATGCCAGGGCCTTGCTCTTAGCATCGCTGGTTATGGTTGATGCAGTAGTGATTTTTGAAGAAGATACTCCAATCAAACTTATCAGTTCTATTTTACCTGATGTATTAGTGAAAGGAGGCGATTATACAATTGATGAAATAGCCGGTGCAAAAGAAGTAATTGCCAATGGTGGTAAGATAGTCATCAATCCAATTCTTGATGGATTTTCAACTACGGCTATTATCAATGCTATTTCCAAATAAGGCCTTATCCCTCCGCGGTTTTCTTTCTTGTAGCTACAGCAATATAGTAAATGGGAATTCCTGCCAATGCAATGATAAGACCCGGCCATGTAAATTGTGGCTTATATATTATCAGCAATACACAAAAAGCAATTCCTGCAATAATATAAAGCGCCGGCAAAACAGGGTAACCAAATGCTTTGTATGGTCTCTCGGCATTCGGCTGCCTTTTCCTAAGAATAAATATTCCAAGAATTGTCATAACATAAAAAATAACAACTACAAAAGAGATCATATCCAGCAGGTCTCCGTATTTTCCGCTTATGCTCCAAGCACAGGCAATCAAACACTGGAACCACAGCGCCCATCGTGGCACGGCAAATTTGTTTAGTTTACTTGCCGGTTTAAAAAACAATCCGTCTTTTGCCATGGTATAATATACCCTTGCCCCTGCTAATATCAATCCATTATTACAGCCAAATGTTGAGATCATTATCATCAATGCGATCACTACCGTTCCAAGGTTACCGAAGATAACCTGCGATGCTTCTACGGCTACCCTGTCTTTTTCTGCAGATGCAATTTCATTTAATGGCAATACCGCCGTGTACATCACATTGGTAGTTACATAAATTATTGTCACGATCAATGTGCCGAAGAAAAGTGCAAGCCCTATATTTCGTTTTGGATTTTTTATTTCGCCTGCAATAAAGGTTACATTGTTCCAGGCATCGCTGCTAAAAATGGAACCAACCATTGCCGCTGCAATGGCACCAAGAATGGCGGTTCCGATCAACGGCGTAAAGGTTGCGGTACCATCAGCATTTACAGAAAGATTCCTGATCTGCCATGCATCTGTCCAGTTAGCATCCCACACATCACCCTTCATCATTATCAAGCCAAAAATGATAAGGCCAAATAAGCTTAGCAGCTTCGTTACAGTAAAAGTCGTTTGAATCAGTTTACCGCCTTTTACTCCTAATGTATTTATGAATGTGAGAAAAACAATTAATGCAATTGATACTAACTGTGCCGGGGAAATGTTAAGACCACCAATCGAAAACGCAACCAGGTCTTCGCTTACCTGCGGAACCAGGTAGGCAAGAAATTTTGAGAACGCAACACCAACGGCTGCAATAGTCGCCGTTTGAATCACAGCAAAAAAACTCCAGCCGTACAGGAATCCGGCCAATGGATTATACGCTTCCTTTAAATATACATATTGTCCACCCGCTTTTGGAAACATGCCGCTCAATTCACCATAGCTTACGGCTGCGGTAATGGTCATAAAACCGGTGATCAGCCATACGAGGATCAACCAGCCTGCCGAACCAACATTACGAGTAATATCAGCGCTGACGATAAAAATACCTGATCCGATCATAGAACCAGCAACGATCATGGTTGCATCTAAAAGACCAAGTGATTGTTTGAATGAGGGTTGTTGTTCTGGCATAGCGTTGGCCTGCCTGCCGGCAGGTAGGTTTGGTTGTCAAGATAAGTATTTCAATTTATTCCCGGAAAGAAAAACTCCCCGGCCAAAGGCGAAGGGAGTGCAATTATAAAATCAATTGTCTACTTCTTTTTGGCATAGAAGGCGTTCAACCCTTTTAATAATTCAGAAGTAACATTATAAGCAGTGTCTGTATAATAAAACAAGCCAGGCTCCCGGGCAATTATATAAGAATACCTTCGGTCTTTATTGAATTCCTTGCAATAATTTTTAATCAATGTAACGATCTCTTGCTGCTTGCTCATGTAATAGGTCTGGTAGTTCTGATTAAGCTCGGCTGCCCTGTTCTTGATTTCCATATCCATTTGAGCTAGTTCATTTCCTAATGAATCCCTTTGACGTTGAGTTAAGCTTGCTCCCTGGGCTTGCAACTTCTGATAGTAATTTTGAAATGCCGCTCTCATTTGATTGATGGTATCATTGATCCCGGCTTCTCTTTTCACGACTTCCGTCTGCATTTTTTTGAATAAACTGAAATTCGCTTCAACAGAATCCATATCAAAATAGGCGACAGGAATGTGTTGCCATGTTGCGGTAGTATCAGAAGGAAGGCGGGTTATTGTATTAGTTGCGGGTTTATCTTTTCCACTAAAAAAAAGAATAAATAAAACTCCGACCGCGACAAGTAAAATAATATTGAGGGTTAGTAAACCTTTATTCATGCATTCTTTTTTGCAAGTTAATCAAAGCCATCAGCGCAAATATAATCATTCAGATTACTTTAGGAAACAGTTAACAGGGGCTGCGAGTTCAGAGTCAGGAGTTCGGAGTTCAGAGTCTTGAACAGTGTGTTTTAATAAAAAAGGAGCTAAATTTTCATTTGCTCCTTAAGTATTTTTCAAGACTCTGAACTATGAACTCAGAACTATAGACTCTAATTTCTATTCTTCTTCATCAAAAGTCATCGCTTCCCTTGTAGTTTGCAGCAATTCGTATTCTTCCTTGCTGCCCACTATCATATTTTCAAACTCACGCAAACCAGTACCGGCAGGGATAGGGTGACCCGTAATAACGTTTTCTTTCAATCCAAGCATATCATCGGTCTTACCGTGAATAGCCGCTGATGAAAGAACCTTGGTCGTTTCCTGGAATGATGCTGCCGATATCCAGCTTTGTACACCAAGTGAGGCTTTTGTAATACCAAGCAATGTTGGCGCCGATGTCGCAGGACTTGCATCACGGAATTCAACAAGCTTTTTATCATTACGACGAAGGATTGAATTCTCTTCTCTGACTTCTCTAAGACTTACGATCTGACCTGCTCGAAGCTTAGTTGATTCACCGGGCTCAGTTACGATCTTTTTATCAAACACCCAATCATTCTCCTCAAGGAACTCAAATTTATCAACAAGATCTTCTTCGAGGAATTTTGTATCACCCGGATCAACAATGCTTACTTTACGCATCATCTGGCGAACGATCACCTCGATGTGTTTATCATTGATTCTTACACCCTGCAAACGATAAACTTCCTGGATCTCATTTACAACGTACTGCTGTACGGCAAAAGGACCCTGTATCGAAAGAATGTCCTGGGGTGAAGTTTGACCATCTGATAACGATGAGCCAGCTTTTACAAAGTCGCCATCCTGTGCAAGGATCTGTCTTGTTAATGGCACAAGATATTTTTTCTGTACCCCATCTTTTGCTTCAATGACGATCTCACGGTTACCACGTTTGATCGCTCCCATGGAAACCACACCATCAATCTCAGAAACGATAGCAGGATTACCAGGATTTCTTGCTTCAAACAATTCAGTAACTCTTGGAAGACCACCAGTAATGTCACGAAGCTTGCCAAGAATTCTTGGGATCTTCACGATTACCTGCCCCGCTTTTACATCATCATCTTCTTCAATTACGATATGACTTCCTGTTGGAAGGTTGTATGATTTGCTTTCTTTACCTTCCACGATTAACTGTGGAATTTTCGTTTTATCCCTTGTCTCAATTACCACTTTTTCGCGGTGGCCAGTTTGTTCATCAGATTCTTCACGATAAGTGACGCCTTCAATTACATTGTCAAATTTGATCGTACCGTTTATCTCTGCCATGATTACGTTGTTGAACGGATCCCATGTACAGATCAAATCGCCTTTATTTACCTTCTGACCATCTTTTACATTCAATGTAGCGCCGTAAGGAATGTTATTTGTAATTAATAAACGATCATTTTTTACATCCATAATACGAAGCTCACCAGTACGGCCGATAACTACCTGCATCTTGTTGCCTTCATTGTTCTCGATAGTAACAGTCCGTAAACCGTCAAACTGAACAACACCGTCGAATTTTGCAGTTAATGTGGATTCAACCGCTGCAGAACCTGCAACACCACCCACGTGAAATGTACGGAGTGTAAGCTGCGTTCCCGGCTCACCGATCGATTGCGCTGCAATGATCCCAACTGCATCGCCTTTCTGTGCAAGATTCCCTGTGGCCAGGTTTTTACAATAGCATTTAACACAGCATCCGCGCCTGCTTTCGCAGGTAAGTACAGAGCGTATTTCAACAGCTTCTATCCCGCTTTCTTCAATGCGTCTTGCAATCTCTGTTGTCACTTCCTCGCCGCCATGAATAATAAGTTCATCAGTTTGGGGATCATACACATCATGGAGCGAAGTACGTCCTTCAATACGATCACTCAATGGTTCAATTACATCTTCATTATCTTTCAAAGCACTGATAGCAATGCCGCGTAATGTGCCACAATCTTCTTCTGTGATCACTACATCTTGCGCTACGTCAACCAAACGACGGGTCAGGTAACCGGCATCGGCAGTTTTCAACGCCGTATCGGCAAGGCCCTTACGGGCACCGTGTGTTGAAATGAAATAATCCAATACGTTCAATCCGCCTTTGAAGTTGGAAAGAATTGGATTCTCGATGATCTCACTTCCTGTTGATCCTGATTTTCTCGGCTTCGCCATCAAACCTCTCATTCCGGCAAGCTGTTTTACCTGTTGCTTGCTACCACGGGCACCTGAATCAAGCATCATATAAACAGAGTTGAAGCCCTGCTTATCGGCGCTCATTTCACGGATCAGTGTTTCAGTAATACGTGTATCGACACGGCTCCAGATGTCAACGATCTGGTTATATCTCTCATTATTAGTGATAAGACCCATGTTGTAGCTATCCCACACTTCATCTACTTCGCTTTTTGCCTGCTCAAGCAATTCTTCTTTCAAAGCAGGGATCACAAGATCAAGGATATTAAATGACAATCCACCCTGGAATGCTGTACGGAATCCAAGCTGTTTGATATCATCAAGGAATTTCACTGTTTTCGGAATGTTAGTGATCTTCAAAATATCACCAATGATCTCACGCAAATTCTTTTTCGTTAGCAGCGCATTCACATAACCAACCTCAGCAGGGACGTGTTGATTAAATAAAACGCGCCCAACCGTCGTCTCGATCATTTTATTTACAATCTCGCCATTTTCTCTAACGGGAGTTTTTACCTTGATCCATGCATGCAGGTCAACGATCTTTTCGTTATAAGCGATCACTACCTCACTGGAATTGTAAAACTTCATCCCTTCACCACGAACTTTTTCGGTCTCATTGGTCTTCTTCCCTTTAGTAAGGTAATAAAGCCCCAGGACCATGTCCTGTGAAGGAAGTGTGATAGGAGTACCATTCTGCGGATTCAAAATATTATGTGATGCAAGCATCAGTAACTGTGCTTCCAAAACCGCCGCATGACTTAACGGAACGTGAACCGCCATCTGGTCACCATCAAAGTCGGCGTTGAACGCTGTACAAACCAGCGGGTGAAGCTGGATCGCTTTTCCTTCGATCAATTTTGGCTGAAAAGCCTGGATCGATAAGCGGTGAAGCGTTGGCGCACGGTTCAGCATCACTGGATGACCTCTCAAAATATTTTCAAGGATATCCCAAACAACTGCTTCTTTTTTATCAACTAATTTTCTTGCGCTCTTCACTGTTTTCACAATACCTCTCTCGATCAGTTTGCGGATGATAAATGGCTTGAACAATTCAGCAGCCATATCTTTTGGCAAACCGCACTCATGCAATTTCAATTCAGGACCAACAACAATTACAGAACGTCCGGAGTAGTCAACACGTTTACCCAACAGGTTCTGACGGAAACGACCTTGCTTACCTTTCAACACATCACTAAGGGATTTTAATGCACGGCCGCCTTCGGCTTTAACGGCGTTTGATTTCCTGGAGTTATCGAATAAAGAGTCGATCGCTTCCTGCAACATCCTTTTTTCATTACGAAGGATGACTTCAGGAGCTTTGATCTCTAATAATCTTTTTAAACGGTTATTACGAATTATAACACGACGATACAGGTCATTCAGATCAGATGATGCAAACCGGCCACCATCCAAAGGCACAAGCGGACGAAGTTCCGGTGGAATCACCGGGATATATTGCATTACCATCCACTGGGGACGATTTACAATTCTCAAATTAGCATCGCGAAAAGCTTCTACAACGCTCAAGCGTTTCAATGCATCAGCTTTCCGTTGCTGTGAAGTTTCAGTAGCTGCCGCATTACGCAGGTCAAATGATAACTGGTCAAGATCTATTCTTGCCAGCATATCATGTACTGCTTCAGCACCCATCTTTGCAATGAATTTATTCGGATCATCATCTGCCAGGTACTGGTTTTCTTTTGGCAACGCTTCAAGAATATCAAGATATTCTTCTTCTGTGATCAGATCGCCATAATTAAGACCTTTTTCGGCACGAATACCCGGTTGAATGACAACGAATCTTTCGTAGTAAACAATGCTCTCTAATTTCTTGGAGCTTACACCCAAAAGGTATCCGATCTTATTCGGGAGTGATTTGAAATACCAGATATGAACAACGGGAACCACAAGTTTAATGTGACCCATGCGTTCACGACGCACTTTTTTCTCTGTTACCTCCACACCGCAACGATCACAAACGATCCCTTTATAACGAATCCGTTTGTATTTACCGCAGGCGCATTCATAATCCTTTACAGGGCCAAATATCCTTTCACAAAACAAACCATCACGTTCAGGTTTGTAGGTACGATAGTTAATGGTTTCAGGCTTTAACACCTCACCAAAACTTTTTTCAAGGATATTATCAGGCGAAGCAAGCCCGATTGTAATTTTTGAGAATGTCGGTCTCGGACGATTATCTCTTTTCATTGCCATATTCTGGTTAGTAGTTATTTGTTATTAGTTATTTGTTATCAGCTGAAGTAATTCTCTTCATCGCCTGTTGTGTCACTCACTTCTACGTTCCGAATTCTATTCAGCTTAAAGAACTTCTCCGCCTGAGTCATCCGCCCGGGGCGGAGACAGGGGGTTATTCAAACTTCAGGTCAAGTCCCAAACCCCTAAGCTCATGCACCAATACATTGAATGATTCCGGCACACCTGCTCTTGGAACGTTATCACCTTTTACAATGGACTCGTAAGTTTTGGCACGACCAATGATATCATCAGATTTCAGTGTAAGCAATTCCTGCAGGATGTTTGATGCGCCATAAGCTTCGAGTGCCCATACTTCCATCTCACCAAAACGCTGCCCACCGAACTGTGCTTTACCACCAAGCGGCTGTTGCGTGATAAGACTGTATGGTCCGATCGAACGGGCATGCATCTTATCATCAACCATATGGTGAAGTTTAATCACATAGATAATACCTACCGTTGCTTTCTGGTGGAAACGATCTCCGGTTTCACCATCATACAGGTAAGTATGACCAAACATTGGAATACCGGCTTGTTCACAATATGAACCGATTTCTTCTGTCGTTGCTCCGTCAAAAATTGGCGTCGCGAATTTTATTCCGAGCTTCTGACCTGTCCAGCCAAGAACGGTCTCATAGATCTGTCCAAGGTTCATACGGCTTGGTACACCCAATGGATTCAATACAATATCAACCGGTGTTCCATCTTCAAGGAATGGCATGTCTTCAGCACGAACGATCTTTGCAAC
>JAICGN010000146.1 GCA_025923075.1 Chitinophagaceae bacterium | reverse complement strand
TGGGAATGGTGGATGACCTGATCAAAGACAAAGAAAATAGCCGCCGCCGAATGCTTGAACAAGCAGCTGGTATTTCCATTTATAAAACACGAAAGAAAGAAGCTAAGCTTAAACTTGACGCAACCGAGCAGGATATTGCCCGCATCGAAGATCTGTTGTTTGAAATAAACAACCAGTTGAAGGCCCTGGAAAACCAGGCAAAAAAAGCCGAAAAATACTATGAGGTAAAAAAAGAATATCGCGAAGTGAGTGTGGAATTGGCAAAAGCGGCGCTTGAGAGTTTTAATGTTACTTATAAAGAATTAACTACACAGCACGATACCGAAACTGATAAAAGAATAAAGCTCGAAGCAGAGATCGCAAGTGATGAAGCGGCGCTGGAACAGGATAAAGTTTTATTTATCGAAAAAGAAAAAGAATTGCAGGCGATGCAGCATGCATTCAATGAAATGCTGCAACAGTTGAGAACAAAGGAAAATGAAAAGAATCTTGCTGCCCAAAGATTGGATCATTTAAAAGAGAGAGAAGCCGGCTTACAGGATTTTTTACAAAAAGCAGAGGGACAGCAGCAAGGCATTGAAGAAAGTATAGCATTTACAAGTTCGCAAGTAGGGGAAGAAGCAACGATCTTAGACGGGATGAATGAACAATTGATGCAATTACGAAATGAGATGGATGCGAAAAGAGTGGTAATGGATGAAAAGAGAATTGCGTTGGATGCTTTGCGCAGCGGCTATCAGCAGGTGCAGCGCAACCAGTTTGAGGCTGAGAAAAAAGTGGTGATAGCAGATACTTCAATTCAAAATCTTAGCCGGGCGATTCAACAGATCGATGAGGATAAGATGCACAGAGATACGCAGCGGAAACACCTGGCTGATGACCTGCATTTGAGAGAACGAGAATTGAGTATTAAGAGAACCGATCTGGAACAATTACAAAGGCACCAGGAATATACTAAAGATCAAATACTGCAAACGCAGGGATTCCTGGAAACATTGCGAACTAAGCTGGCAGAGGAGAGCAGGAAACTCGATTCAAAGAAGAACGAGCATGATCTTTTAAAAAGCCTGATCGATTCAATGGAAGGTTATCCGGAAAGTGTGAAATTTCTTCATAATAACACGGGATGGAATCATACTGCTCCAATCCTTTCTGATATCATTTATGTCAAGGAAGACTACCGGACCGCGTTAGAAAATGTGCTGGAGCCTTACTTGAGTTATTACGTTGTCAATAACCTGCACGAAGGCTTGCAGGCAATCCATTTGCTTGACGACCATAAAAAAGGAAAAGCAAATTTCTTTTTGCTTGATAAATTGAATGAATCATCTGCTGAAATAACTGACCTTTCATCATTACCCGGCGTGATATCGGCTCTTGATGTAATTGAAGTTGATGAAAAATACAATAGCCTGGCCCGTCATCTTCTTTCCAATGTGATCATTGCTGAGAATGAAGAGGCATTGCAAAACAGCAATGGCTTTGTAGTGATAGAAAAGAGCGGCAGGTATGTAAAAGGAAAGTATTCGTTAACAGGCGGAAGCGTTGGTCTATTTGAAGGAAAGAAGATAGGCCGCGCCAAAAATGTAGAAAAATTGCATGAAGAGATATTGTCACAACATGCAGTGGTTGAATTACTAAAAGAAGAAATCCAGGAACGGCATAATGAGGTAATTGCTTTTAACGAAGATCTGCGTGAGCATACACTTAAAAACACGGAAATAGAAATACAGGAACTCACGAATCAGGTTTTTTCATTGCATAACAAGCTGGAGAATCTGCATGCACTTCAAAATCAAAGCCAGCAAAGACAGGAAGAGTTACAGCTCCAGATCCATCAAACGCAAAACTCGGTTGAAGCAACACGTAACGACCTGAAATGGCTTAGCGAAGAATTAGTGGTCCAGGCGGCAAAGGTTAGTGAGGGCGAAGAACTGTTTAAAAATGAAGAACGCTTTTACAATGATGCGAATCGACAGTATAATGAATACAATTTGCTTGTAACAAAACAGCAAAGCAAGATAGCTGCATTGAAACAGGAACTTGATTTCAAAAGCAACCAGCTGAGCGAGTTAAGGCGCCAGATCGAGAACAATACTTCACAGCTTTCAGATACAAGACAGCAAATAGAACAATGCATCGAACAGTTAGAGCAAGTCGAAGATGAATTGTTCACTATGCTGAAAGGAAAAGAAGATGAAGAAAGAAAATTGAATGAAGCAGATCAGGCGTATTATAATTTCAGAAATGAGCTGACTGAGAAAGAAAGTATGCTGCGTCACAAAGTGAAGGATAAAGAACAGGTAGAGCATTTCCTTAGTGAAATAAAAGACCGGTTGAATGATGTGAAACTGCAACTGGCAGGGATGAAAGAAAGACTCCATGTCGAATTTCGTATTCAGCTTGAAGATATCCTCGACGAGGCAAGAGTCGGTGAGATGACCGTGGATGAGCTACAGGAGAAGACTGACAGAATGAAAAAAAGATTGGATAATCTTGGTGAAGTGAATCCTACGGCGATCGAAGCGTTTACAGAAATGAAAAAACGTTACGAGTTCATACTTGAGCAAAAGAACGACCTGGTATCAGCAAAAGATAGTTTACTGCAAACCATACAGGAGGTGGAAGCAACTGCAAACCAAAAGTTCCTGGAAACATTTCAATTGGTTCGGGAGAATTTTCTCAGGGTATTCAAATCGTTATTTACTGAAGATGATCAATGTGATCTTATCCTGGAAAATCCTGAAAATCTTGCCGAAACCGGAATTGATGTTATAGCAAAACCAAAAGGCAAACGACCAACATCACTTACACAGCTTAGTGGTGGTGAAAGAACGTTAACTGCGACGGCCTTGCTGTTTGCGATCTACCTTATTAAGCCTGCACCCTTCTGTATATTGGATGAAGTAGATGCTCCTCTTGATGATGCCAATGTGGGTAAGTTCACGAACATGATCAGGGAGTTTAGCGGTAACTCACAGTTCATTATTGTAACTCATAATAAAATGACGATGAGTGCTGTTGATGTTATTTATGGTGTTACGATGCAGGAGCCAGGAGTTAGTCGCCTGGTGCCTGTCGATTTTAGAAGTCTCAATTAATTACACTGTACCTTTATTTTATATCCTGCTAAAAAAAGCAGGATTTTTTTTAGAGTAAACCAACGTTATTCGTACCATCATTCTTCTTGTCGCTTCTGATGTATTTATAACTTTTGCCTGGTATTATCATTTGAAACAGAAAAGCTGGCCCTTGTGGAAAGCCATTATCTAAGTTGGCTCATTGCTTTGTTGAATATGTATGGATGGCCCCCGCAAACAGGATCGGGTATCCACTCATTCTTAAGAAGTAACCAGTTTATGTGGACTGTTGCCTTTGTTTTTGTTTTTTGATCATATCAGACTTTACCTTATTCACCGCGCTACCGCTTAAAAGATAGACGCCGATAGCGACGCCAAAAGAACAGATCAATCCATACATGAGCCAATTTCCCCTGTTATGTGTTAGCGAATAATACATAAAAAGAATACCACCGGCGATCAGGAGGAAACCAAGGATGGTTTTAAAAAGCCATTTTTCAAAATGCGAATTTGACATTTTATAAAATTTCGTCGCTAAAGTAAATTATTTTAAATAAAATGCTATTGAACCCGGTCTGTGCCTGGATTAAAGCAAAAGCTACAGCTGATTTGAACATTTATCCAACAGCTTTTTACAGGTAAATCTACCAATGACTCCGAGTACTTTTGATTGATTTTTTAAAGTTCTTGATTTGTCACTCTGAACTGGCATTATTGTGGTTTAATTTTAAGTACGACCCTATTAATTTCGCAATCCTATGAAACCCGTGAGGTTTGCCATCCTCGTCACGTTATGCCTTATCTCAGCTTATGCTTTCCCGCAGGGTGCAAGTTGCAGTAATCCCCATGTTTTACCGTTAGACGGTGTTTCAAGAACCTTTTCGGTGTCCCCAACTCCGGGCAATGCTGCCGAATGTTCCTCCGGATTTAATGGTAACGGAAAGATAACAGTCTTCTCGTTTACAACCAATGCAACTGGTTCCTGTGTGCTAGCGCATATTGCCACCTTGGCTCCGGTACAGGTCGCTGAAGTAGCACTCTATACGGGATGCAGCGGAACTGGCACATGCCAGGGGCTTCAAACGGGAAGCAGCGTTTGTTTTGTTGATGGCACCGGTTATTGGGCGCCAAGCGAAACCTTAACGCTTTTGCCTAATACCACCTATTATTTACGCGTCTGGACACCTGGTTCGGGCATGCTGACTATGTCAGCGACAAATTATTCTCCGCCCAACAACCTGTGCAGCGGTGCTACGTGGATAAGCCCATCTCCAACAAATGATAATAATGCGTGTGCAAGGCCTTCCACTGAGGTACAACCGATTCAACTTTGTGCTGCTACGATCGAGAATACAGCATTTTATACCTATATCGTTGAAACAAGTGGAGTAAGTTCAATTCAATTGAATAATATTAGCTGTGATAATTTGAATAGTGCTGCCGAGACTGGTTTTCAAATTGGGTTCTTTGTAGGCTCGTGCGGGGCATTATCTAAAATTGATTGTCAAACAGGCGCGGGTGGATCGGTAACCGCAACGACGGGCTGGTTGGCTGCGGGAACACAGGTTGTTGTGGGAATTGATGGCACTTCGGGCTCTAATTGTTCTTATACCATTACGGCCTTCAATGCTATCGTGTTACCTATTACACTCAAATATTTTACCGCATGGAGGCGACCTGACGCAAACAGACTTACCTGGATGACAACCAATGAGAAAAACTTCTCTCATTTTGAAATTGAAAAGTCAATTGATGGAGCAAACTTTATTCGTATTGCAACAATATATGGGCGTGGATCCAATGACCTGGAGGCAAGCTATTCATATGATGATAATGAAATGAAATCATTACAATTCTATCGTTTGAAATATATTGATATTGCCGGGCAATATACTTATAGCAATGTTATAAGAGTAAACCGTAACGATGCAAGGGACACAAAAGTTGTGTTCAGCAATCAAGTCACAAGCATGCTGGCATTACGCATCATCGATCTGCCGGCAAATGATCTATCAATTAAAATCATTGACAACTCAGGGAGAGAGGTGAGATCGCACCATGTAAAAATTAATGCAGGTGAAAATTCCATTAATCTAAATACAGGATCAATCCCTTCAGGGGTTTATTACCTGATGCTTTCAGCAGACAATTATAAAAGGACCTTTTCATTTGTAAAATTTTAAGTAGATAGAATAGGAAAGAAGCAAAGGTTATTTACCGGCAATCACTTCGATTCTTTTTTCAAGAGGCTTGTGATAAATGTCTGATTTTAGAAGGCCCCATTTGTTGAGGCGGTATTTGATCGAAGTACCGATAACGCCTAATCCATATTTAGAGCTCCTGCTAAAATTAATTGAAGATGCCTCTTCAAAATATTTCGCAGGGCATGATATCTCACCGATCTCGTATCCAAGATAAAAGATCTGGCAAAGCATCTGGTTGTCAAAAATAAAATCATCAGAGTTTGCTTCAAGATTTAGCTTCTCTAAAACCTCTTTTGAAAATGCACGATAACCGGTATGGTATTCAGAAAGTTTTTGCCAGATAATGAAGTTTTGTGTCCAGGTAAGAATTCTGTTGGCAATGTATTTGTATACGGGCATCCCATTGATCATCGCCCTGTCACCAAGAATTCTTGAACCAAGCACAACCTGAAAAACATCTTTGGCAATTAAGTATGCCATGGAAGGGATAAGCTTTGGATTGTACTGGTAATCGGGATGAAGCATTATAACAATGTCAGCTCCGATTTTTAATGCGTAATTATAACAGGTTTTTTGATTGCCACCGTAGCCATAGTTGCGGTCATGTCTTAAGATATGGTTGATGCCAATTTGTTTTGCAATTTCAATTGTGTTGTCTTTGCTGTTGTCGTCAACAAGTATCACATCGTCTACGATATTAAAATCGATCTCCCTGTAAGTTTTTTCAAGGGTTTTTGCTGCATTATAGGCGGGCAGCACAACAACTACTTTTTTTCCGTGGATCATAGCCGGATGGTATTATTTGGGACGACAAAATATAAAAGATTCAGTAATTCGTCAAACCTGCTGCATTTTGATAATCCTACACAATTTGGATATTTTTAGGACATAATCGCGGTATGAAAAAAAAGAAAAAATATCCTCCTGCCAGACCACAAGTTATTAATACAAGGACCAATGCTGCTCCAAAAAGCTTGAAATTTGACCTCTACCTGCTATTAACCGGTGTTGTCATTTTAATTGTCGCAATTTTAAGGGCAGGATTAGTAGATATACCATTGGAAAGGGATGAAGGCGAGTATGCATTTATTGGCAACCTGATGTTGGAGGGAGTGCCGCCATATAGTCAAGCCTATAACATGAAATTACCGGGAACCTATGGCATGTATTCGATCCTGATGTTAATGTTTGGTACCACTACGTCAGGCATACACATTGGATTACTCGTAATGAATGCGGGCACGATGTTCTTGCTTTTTGCCGGCATAAAAAAGCTTTTTAACCCTGCTGCTGGTTTTTATGCATCTGCTGTTTATGGCATTATGAGCCTTAGCCCTGCATTTCTCGGGTTTGCGGCACATGCTACGCATTTTGTTAGTTTTTTTGTAGCGCTTGCCTTATTCTTTTTGGCTAAATATTATTACGGCTATAATAAGCTAATGTGTTTCCTTACCGGCTTATTTTTTGGATTGGCATTTTTAATGAAACAGCAGGCTGTTTTTTTTATACTGTTCGGGGGATTAGCCATTTTGATACCATGGGCGGTCAATAAAGAAAAAAATTACAGGAAAGGTGCCTTGCATGGACTTATCTATTCTGCTGGAGTATTCATTCCTTACTTGCTGACGGTTTTACTATTGCTGCTAAGCGGGGCTTTTGATAAGTTTTGGTTCTGGACTGTAGAGTATGCCAGCAAATATGCTTCGGGTGTTGACTTCAAGACAGGAATGCGATTATTTTCAATGTCTTTTAAACCCATGTGGAATGAGTTCGTAGGTTTTTGGATTTTATTCTTTACGGGATTGATTTCTGTATTTTTCGTTCCACTTAATGCCAAACAAAAGTCAGTTGCTATTCTTTTTGGCGTTGCTTCATTTCTTTCAATTTGTCCGGGCTTTTAT
The DNA here is from genome assembly GCA_025923075.1 of Chitinophagaceae bacterium. Taxonomy (GTDB): domain Bacteria; phylum Bacteroidota; class Bacteroidia; order Chitinophagales; family Chitinophagaceae; genus VBAS01. The sequence continues at coordinate 2,564 of JAICGN010000146.1, read as the reverse complement.
TTCAGGCAGCATTATTTTATTGCTTTTTTACCGGCAGTTGGTTTACTGGGTTATTTTTCAATCTGGTTAATTCAGGTATGGTTATTAAAGTATCTTAAAATGAATGTTGGATTACTCCTTGTCATAATAATAGTTTTTGGTTCTGCTATCGCTGCATTTTCAAAAAATAAATACTACTATTTTAAACCTGATCCCAATCTGGTTTCAAGGACCTATTATGGTACTAATCCGTTTATTGAATCACCAGAAATTGCAAATTATATAAAATCTAACTCGACTGAGAATGACAAAATAGCAATATTAGGTTCAGAACCGCAGATTTATTTTTATGCAGGCAGGAAGTCAGCCACAGGACATATCTACACTTATGGTTTGATGGAGATTCATGATTATAATAAAAAAATGCAGGAGGAAATGATTGCAGAAATCGAGAAGAATAAGCCAAAATTTCTTGTCTTTTGTAATGTATCAACTTCGTGGCTATCACGACCAGAATCCCCACAATTGATTTTTGATTGGTTTAATAAGTACATCAAACAAGGTTATGAATTAACCGGCGTCGCTGATATTATCGGCATGAATCAGACAATTTATAAATGGGGAAGTGATGCCCGTGTTTATCAAATGAAAGGAAAAGAAAATGTTATGATATTTAAAAAGCAATCTTAATATCGTTGAATCGTAAGCTCGGATTCTTTCTTTTTACTTCCAGAAAATAAAATCAATAAAGACGCAATTCCCATAATTACCACCAGTAAAAGTTGCAGGCTATGCAATAATGTAGCAAAGGTAAGCCCATCCTGCTGTGATAAACCATACAACATTAATCCTTGTGATACGAGCAAATGATAGGCACCGATTCCCCCCTGCACTGGTGCAGACATTCCGATACCGCCTGCTACCAGCAATAGCAGAGATGCTCCAAATCCTAAATGGCTGGTAGAGTTTAGTGAAAAAAAGCATACATACACACCCAAAAAATATAATATCCAGATAAATACAGAATGAAAAATAAACATCCACGGTCTTTTTAGCCTGGCTATTGATTGTAATCCACTCGACAGATCTCGTAACAAATAAAATAATTTAGACTTTTTCTCCTTTTGCTTATTTGTTTTGAAATAATAAATAATCAAATACATAAACAGTCCAAGCAGGAGAATGGCGATAATAATGAAAGCAGATGAACTAAATAACCCGCTAATTTTCTCCATGAATGGATGAATAATGTTATCATTTAAAAAATCACCAAGTTTTCTATATTCAATCACGGCAGCGAGAAATATACAAGCAGCAAGACTGAGGACATCAATTACTCTTTCTACAATCACGGTGCCCAACAAGTTGGTAAACGGAATAGACGCCGCTTTGCTTAATGAACCACATCGTGTCACTTCACCAAGGCGAGGAAATGCCAGATTGGCAAAGTAACCCACCATCAATGAATAAAATGTTTTTTTTAAAGGGGCATTATATCCGGTGGATTCAATCAGCAATTTCCATCGATATGCGCGGCTGATCATCGCAATAACGGAGAACAATGCAGAAAATAGGACCCAAAGAATATTGGCTTGCATCATCTCATGTATCACATCACCGACCTTAATTCCCCGAAAAGCGAATATTAGTAATGTCATTGTTATTGCCAGCAGCAAAATATACTTAATAATAGAAATGACTTTGCGGTTCATCAGCGATTATTTACATTCCCAAATTCATGAGGCAATTTCATATATCTTAGTTTTGTAAAACCATTCTATAGTTTTTTGCAACCCGAGATCCAAAGATGATATCTTATGATTTGGCAACAGCATTTTAAGCTTATCAATATTCAGACATTTTGCCTTAGCGCCTACATATTTTGTTTCATCGAAACTAATGTCGGAGAAAGGGTATCCAATTAAGTCGCAAATCTTACCGGCAAATTCACGAATAGTATAATCTCTTCCTGCCCCAATGTTTATTAATTCATTATTGGCAACGGTAGTTAATTCCAAAAGAATGTCAATGAAGTCGTCTATATAAACCAGCTCCCTTTTTTGATAACCGTCTCCCCACAATGCTACTTTTTCGCCATATTCCTTTCCCCTTATAATTTTTCGTACCAGGTCAAAAATGAAATGCATCTGCCTGCCGTCAGTGTGATACCCAGGCCCATATAACGTTGAAGGAATGAGATATAAATAATTTAATCCAAATTGTTTGTTGAGTGACAGTAATCCGGAATACAACATCCGTTTTGTCATTGCATAGGCATAGAATTTTGAATTGGGTATCCCTGCCATATAAACATCTTCGGAGAGGTTATCTTCTGTGGTATAGGAAACACTGGTACCAAAAGTGATCAGTTTCGCCTGGGATTGATTCTGTTGCCACCAGGCTAATGTGTTAGTGTTGATTTGCTGGTTGATTATCCATTGTTCGCCCTGGTGATGTAAGCAAAAATCACCAGCCTGTGTCCATGCGGCGAGATGAAAAATAAGATCATACTTTAGGGTATCATATTTTTGCAAAGAATCTTGCCTGGTGAGATTTGCAGATTTTGAATCAAGCAAGGTTAATTC
>JAICGN010000145.1 GCA_025923075.1 Chitinophagaceae bacterium | reverse complement strand
TTTTAAATCTACTTTATTAACAATGATCCTGTGAATTCCAAAAGAAAAAAGAACCAAAAAAGAAAAAGTAATAATAGTAGTAGTCTTATTTAAAATTGAATTGACCAAAACTAAAGGCCGTGAACGTTATAGGGCATTCTAAAAGGAACTGTTGACAATAGAATTTAGTCAGTAAGAGGGCCTCGATAATAGACAATCATAATTTATGAAAAAAATCACCAATCTTCATTTACTACTAGTAATATTGGCTGCATTACAGCAAAGCACAAAAATCTCTGCACAGGATAATCAAAAATGGGGGATATCTGCTGCAATTAACAGCGTAGAAGCGCAGCTTGGAGATCCCGAATGGAGTAGTTGGGGATATGCTAAAGGGAATTTTGAGAACTTCGGTGATATAAGAAACAAGTCACTTTCTTTAAGTATTATTCCAAAATATTTGATCAGCAATGATATTTTATTACGCTTTGAATTTGGCATAACAAATATAAACTTAACAAACCATTATAATAACAATGCGAATCTTGCCACTAACAATCCACCAAGGGCTATGATCAGCAATCAAAGTATTGAACAAAAACTTTATAGATTCATTCCGGGTATACAGTGGAATTTTATGAAGAAAAAAGTTATAGAAACTTATTGCGGAATGACAGCATCTTATCTACATTACTCTGAGATGGAATATCAAAACGTCACAGAGGTGTGGGATTTGGCGAGCAATACAATCATTGATGGTATTAATGATAATGCGACAGCCACAGGTGGATTTGCCACAGGTGTAGGCGCTTTTGCTGGATTTAATATTTACCTAGGCAAACATATTTCATTAGGAGCAGAATCGTCATTTTCGTTATTATATTACAAAATAGGTAATACTTTTAGTGGTATATCAATGCCCTTAAATAATCCTTCAGCTACACAAGTATATTCATATACTACCACTTCCTATAAAGGATTTCAGTTTTCTAAAATCATGCCTTCAATGACCATCACAGTTTGGTTTTAAATAAACGACTATCGAACTCTCTGTAACACCCTAGAAATAATGAAAAGTAAAATCGAATCGTTAAAGAACGTCCTATAACAAGAGGTTTTCTGTTATGCTGGCTTTAGAACATATCCTCATCGACAAATCGCTGATCAGCTGCAGTCCCAGCTTCACGAACATAACCGAGCTTTGGAATATACCATCGGCTTTCTATCTTTACCCAGCGACAGTACCGGGCAGAAGTAACACGGAATATCAGCACAGCAGAAAGCCCTGGAAGTTATGCGCCATATGGGAACCAATCCTGCGATAAAAAAAGTTATTTCAGATATCTTATCAATACTGGAAAAATCAACAGTCGAAAAGATAGATCCAATTGAATTGCCGAAACAACTTGATGAAGAAACTATATTACTCGAGACTCCCGACGCTGAAGCCGAATTTTATTCAATTGAACCTCCTGTTTACAATTTATTCAAAACTGTAGTTAAACGATTCAATGGCAGTCACCTTAAATCAATTGAGTTGATTTCATATCCTCTCGATAGTGGCAACATTTCGGACATAGAAGAACTTTCAAATAAGTTATATAACACTTTGAAGGATCATACGGTTGGTGGTCTTGGTCGCTTCAATAAAGGTGATGCCTATCAATTAAGTGAAATAAAAGTTTGGCCTGGTAAACTATGGGCTGATTACAAAACCAATTCACTAATTACATTAAGTATGTTCGACGGTGTGACTAACTTGAACATTATTAATGGAACTGATAATAACGGCGCATAACAGGCGGCTTTGCGACAGCCTACGCCGTGTTGGCCTCGCCGGTTATTAAAAATATATTTGTAGTGCGTCTCAGCCGGAAGCTCAAGAAATTTTGACGGCCTTCGCCAAACCCTGAACGTTAGCGGTCAGGCTAAAGAATGACCGTGAGTATTGAATTAGCTAATCAATTCTATATTGAAATGTCATTAGAAGACCTAGGATATAATGATACCCTTGAAAAATTAAGGAATCAGAATAACCTTAAAGAGTTTGAGATTGGAAGAGTTATATCAGAACATAAAGAAAGATATATTATAAAGACTGAGAAAGGAGAATTTGAAGCCGAGATAACAGGGAATTTACGATATTCATCAAAAAGTCGTAAAGATTTTCCAGCCGTTGGCGATTGGGTTGCAATAACAATTCACGATTCAGATTTTTCCATCATTCACAGCATATTACCGAGATTCTCTGTTATTTCCAGACAGGACGTTGGTAAATTCGGAGAGATACAAATAATAGCAACAAATATTGATTATGCATTATTGGTGCAAGCCGCTGATAGGGATTTCAATATTAATAGACTTGAAAGATACCTGACAATTTGTAATTCATCAAAGGTTAGTCCCATTATAGTGCTCACTAAGATTGATTTAATTGATGAACATCGGACTTTTGAGATATTGGAGAAAATAAAAGCTCGAATTAATAATGTTCCGATTATTGCAATAAGTAACGAATCACAAGATGGGTACGATAAAATAAAAGCGATTATTGAAAAAGGTAAAACATATTGTATGCTTGGTTCTTCAGGTGTTGGAAAATCCACTCTGTTAAATAATCTTTCTGGAAAATCTATAATGCGAACAGATACAATTAGCCAGAGTACAAAAAAAGGGAAACACGTTACAAGTCATAGAGAATTAATTATTCTTGAAAATGGAGGAATATTAGTGGATAATCCAGGAATGAGAGAAGTAGGTATTGCCGATTCAGCAAGCGGATTAGAAACTACATTTGATATGATTTTCAGGCTTTCCCAGACTTGTAAGTTCAAAGATTGTACTCACACGAATGAGATAGGTTGTTCTATTATTGAAGCCGTTGAAAAGGGAGAAATAGACCGAGCTTCATATGAAAATTACCTGAAATTAGAAAGAGAGAAAGCTCATTTTGAATCTTCGGTTGCTGAAAGACGGAAAAAAGATAAGAAATTCGGAAAAATGGTAAAGAATTACAAAAAGGACATCAATAGGAAAAAATGAAGTTCTAAGAAAAGAAGCCCGAACCGCTAACATGCGTTTGGCGTCATGCGGGGTGAAGTGGTTAAATTCAAGTTCAGCTTGTCAAATCAACTTTAGCGCTGGGTTGGCAGTTTGGTGGTTCGAAATCCCGCACGAACACCAAGCGCAAAAACGTTGGCTGTAATACTATGAAGACACTTACAACAATATCATTGCTTCTGTTTTGGACAACTCTTCTCAACGCTCAAAAAGTTCGGCTTGAAGGCGACAACTCACGTTACTTATGTTTGAATGACTCAATAGCCGAGACGTTTGTGATGAAACTGAAGGAAAGCAAAGTTGATAGTACAATTACAATTTTGTACGACTATGACAACGGAAGATTGCCCAACTCTATACGTGTAGTAAGCTGGACACATAACGGCACAAGTAACCTTAGACATATTGAAGGCTGTGACAAAATCAAGAAAGACACAACCTATACCTGCAACTTGACTGATTTGTGGAAGTATATCAAGGCGCCACATTTTGACGATGTATCTGTTCCTATAAAATCCGGGACTGGACAATCACACGACAATTTTTATCACATAACAGTAACTACTCCGACAAAATCGTTTTTTGTTGTAGTTAGAGACAATGAAAGAAAAAGTACTGATAGGTATAAGACACCTGAATCCGACACAAGGGTTATGTTGACAAACAAAATTGACGCCTTAATTAAATGAAGTACTACAGCCAACAGTTGATTTTATGCAAGTGGGCCAGACGAAATGCGTCTTTCATGCATATTCCAGCAGCATATCGGGCTCAACTTGCTTCGCTGCGTCGATATATGTATTTTCAACTTTAGTAACTTTATTCGGCTTCAGTAGGCAGGGCTGAACGGAACAACATTCTATGACAAAATCAAAAATACCTTAAGCGGCATATTGCATTGTAAAAACAAAAGGTGTTTGCCGTTTGATTGTTGCAAAGTTTCTCGCGACCAGTTTATTTTTGATATTGTTAAGTATAAGCATTGGGTTTTTTCCTTCTTTTAGAAGTAAATAAAATACCGCACTAATTCTCCGTCTAAATACCCCGTTTGTAGTATTGCCTCCTGTAGTAGTTTGGTTAATTTTATTTGGAGCATTTGTAATGCCCTGCTTATGAAAGTCAAAAACCGGAAGACCTGGAAGAATTCTATAAAACACGAAAAGGCACAACCAGTTCAGTTTATCAAAACGGGAGAAGTTGCCGAGCTTTCAATGATCATTAACGATGCACGGTTAAATGGATTTCCTGTTAAAACGGTTGGCAGCGGTCATTCCTTTAATGATATTGCCTGCAGCAACGGGTACATGGTTGATATCAGTGAGATGAATAAACTGCTGGAGCTTCCCTCTTTTGTCAGATCAACAAATAAAAAGCTGGTACAGGTTGAAGCGGGGATCACCATACGTCATTTGAACAATGAATTGGACAAGCTTGATCTTTCTGTTATAAACCTTGGCGGTATCGATCACCAAACAATTGCCGGTGCCATAGCGACCGCCACCCACGGCTCGGGCATCAACCTGCAAGCTATTCATGGGATGGTTCGGTCCATGTTGCTGGTAGCCGGAGATGGCAAGGTTTACCGGATTGAACCGGCCGATGGCATTTCGGATCCGGCTGTCTATAATGAACCGGGGGTTGTGCTTGTACAAAATGATGATGATTTTAATGCAGTGCTTGTATCATTGGGTTGCATGGGAATAATCTGTTCATATATCCTGGAAGTGGCCGAGATGTATTGGTTGAAAGAAAACAAAACAATGTGTAAATGGTCTGACATAAAACCAAAATTGCTTGACAAGAGTTTGCTAAGCGAGGCGCGCCATGTGATGGTGCTTGTAAATCCGTATGAAACCAAAGGGGACCATAACTGTTTAGTCACCCGGATCAATATCACAAGTGATAAACCACAAAACTGGTTGGAAAAGGCACGAAGTCTTGCAGCCCGAAAATGGAGTGAAATGCGCATCATCTACTGGTACGCCCGGCTGAAATTCTGGCTATTTTCAAGAAGTACTCCCAAATTGATCGACCGTTCCATCAGAAGCCTGCGGGATGACAGTTACATTAACAAGGCCCATTTTGTATTATACCAGGGTTCGGAGTTTGTAAAAGAACGGGCCTTTGATGCAGAGTTTGCTTTTGATATCAATACCGATTATGTGAGCGTGGTGGAGAAAATATTTGAAACAACAAAACATTTTAAAGAGAAGGGAAAGATTTACATGACATCACCAGTGGGAATGCGGTTTGTAAAGGCATCAGACGCTTTTCTTGCACCTGAATATAAGCGGGATATCTGTTATGTTGACACACCTTTTTTGCAAGGTACTGTTGGGGCTGACGAATTACTGGAAGCTTGCCAGGACCTCATGTTCGCAGCTGGTGGATTTCCGCATTGGGGTAAAAAGAACAACCGGCTTTCGGCATATCCCGGTGCCATTGCGAAAACATTTCCTAAACTAGAGGTCTGGAAAGTGATACAGAAAAAATATGATCCCTTTGGTTTGTTTGCCAATAACTATACAGCAAGATTCTTACTTACCTGATAAGACTAACAAGCCGTCACTATCTTTTCTTCTGCAACGAGATTCCTCCCAACATGAGTAAGAAAACAATACTAAAGAATACCAGGAGGACTCGTCTTAAAAGGAATAAAAATATATTTGTACTGCGGCTCGGCCGGAATCTCAAAACAATTTGACGGCTTTCGCGAAGCATGAGACAGGTGAGTACGAAGAAATATAAACTAGGCCCAACAAAGTATTGCCAAAAGCAGGGATGACACAATATTATTGGGCTGACGAAAATTAGGTAAACTAAATATCTTTATTCAACTTAAGGAATGCCAATGCCCTACCTTCGGCAATACCTAAAACGTTAACTGCAATTAAAACCCATTTAAAACAATATGAACTTATCATTTAATCATCCCGACAAATGGAGTTTGTTAAACAATACAGTTTACTTCTTCAAAAAACATTTCCTGACAATAATGGGACTTGGGTTGATCGCAGCTTTCGGAAGAGTCATTCAACTGGGAGGATTTGGACAAATAACCGGCTGGATGAACGTTATCCTGGAAGTCGTCGTTGAATCAGCCCGCGTATTATTGTTCTTGTATGTGTTAGGTTTAGCCAACGTAAAAAACGGCCTTTTACGAATTAAACACATATTGACCCATAAGGATCGCAAAACGCTTTTAACTAATGCACTTCATAAATTGAAGAAGCAATGGTTGTCACTTTCACTGAACATAATTGGGTTTTTAGTAATCGCATCGATCATAAATTATTTAATTGATTTATTAGCTTATGAAACATGCCTTTACCTTAGTTTAAAAACAGACGGCATATTGGCGGAATCTTCATCAGAATGGACAATATTGTTATTTTTCAAAAACCTCACTGTAATTCCTTTGACATTGATTTTTGATACCGTATTACTTCTTTGGCTAGCAAATAAGTTATCGGGTTTTAGAAAAACCGAGCTCGTGTAAATTAATTACAGCCAACAGCAGGTTCGACTTTCATCGCCAGGCCATAAAGTAATATGCCATTAGGTTTTACGCCGATAGACATCCAGTTCGTCGATTTGATCTTTATAGTCGGGGGGATACAGGATGCTCTTAAGCAGCCAGTCCATCTTCATCAGCCTGCTGATCTTATACACCGGCACCACGGGCGTAAGCAAGGAAAAATCATTGAATTGCAACAACTCTTTTACACGATCGGGAACTACTAATTTTTGCGCTTCGGTCAACACCCTGAATCGCATGGCGCCAAGGTGCTTTTTATATTGTTTGAACAGATCGGCAGTGTACTCGCTCTTTTGCAGGTCTTCAATTAAATGTGCTTCTCTTACCGGTAGCCATTCCAAATAACTAAGCGGTAACTCCTTCAATCCCATCCTTGCGCCAACACGATAAAAGACATTGTATACTTCTTCTTTCTCTTCATCGCTTAATTTCTTTTCGAGCAGCTCGTATGATGCAATCGAATAATGTATCAGCATAAACAGCACATCACGGTAAGCCCAGTCCGGTATGGAAGCCCCCCGGCTTTGTTCCACCGCAGCATGTATTTGCCGCAGGGTGTCAATTGCTTTATGGGCTTCATCCATCGGCGAAAAGATAATCCTTCCTGCGTACCTAACTGTAGAGAACAACCGACCCAAAGGATCCGCAGGCAACTTGCCGGTAAAATAAAGCCAGTCCACTGCTTTGTTAAGGGCAAATTCTGCTGCCGCACCGGCAAAAATGAAAAGTACAGTATCGCTCTTACCCCAGATCTTTCTAACCACCGAATTTTCTTCAACAAAGAATTGCATAAGGTCAAATTACTTCCTGCTAAGTTACGCATCATTGGGGGCACCGGGTTTTTTATGTGGTTGAAAAAAATCTATCTTAGGACATTCAACTGTTGATCAAATGAAATTAAAAACGCAGCCGGAAAATCCGCTTGAATGGGTGGCCTTAAAACTAAATCTTGCTCCAACGCCGCTGGTAGACACGCAAATTGCTTTTAATGCAGCAAGAGCGATCATGGCCGGCGCTGAACTGGGTATCTATGAAGCAATTGGTAAAAATTCAAAGACCGCTGATGAAATTGCTGCTGAATGCAAAACAAACACCCATGCCACAAAACAATTGCTCAATTGCCTTGTCGGTGTCGGCTATTTAAGCTGGAGTGATGATAAGTATTCATTGAAAACAAAATATCACAAATGGCTGCTGAAGGAAAGTGAATCAAATCTTATTAGCAAGCTGCGTTTTCAATTAATAGAATGGAACTGGATGGCGATGCTGGAAGATTACGTTCGTACCGGTACTACATTGCAACTGCACAACTCAGTAAACGAGAAAGAATGGAACCTTTACCAGGAAGGAATGAGGGATCTCTCTGTCAACGCTGCAAAAGAGCTGGCAGGAAAAATTCCAATCTCAAAGAACGCAACCAGCATGCTTGATATTGGTGGCTCACATGGTCTATATTCGATTGAGTTGTGTAAAAAATACCCTGGACTAAAAAGTACCATACTCGAATTGCCGGCTGCTATTGAAAGCGCTTCTGCAATTGCAAAAAGATATGATACTACGGGACGGGTAAGTTACAAAGGAGGCAATGCATTGGAAGATGATCTCGGATCAGAACTATACGATCTGGTGATGATCAATAATGTTGTTCATCATTTTACACCGGAACAAAACAATGCACTGGCACAAAAAATAGCCCGTGCATTAAAGCCCGGTGGAATTTTTATCATCGGTGAATTTATCCGTGCTGAAAAACCTGGCGAAGGAGGCGTGATCGCATCTGCTTCAGGTCTTTATTTTTCAGTGATCAGCGCATCGGGTAATTGGTCTGCCGATGAAATTGAGTCCTGGCAAAAAAATGCAGGGCTCAAACCGGAAAAACCTGTTACGACCATGACAATACCTGGATGGAAAATGATCATTGCAAGAAAATGATTATTACTCACTTCTTTATTTGCAATTCCCGATCCATCAGCAAACATTAAACTGACAACACGACAAATTTAATTGACCATGCATTTTAATAAAATACCTTTCCTATTAGTGTTACTGGCTGCTACAAATTGTTTCTCTCAAAACGATGCAAGAACTGATATAAGAGATGTAACCAAACTAAACTTTTTTGATCCCGGCATCAGCTATGAAAAAAGAATTGGGAAGTTGCAATCGCTGACTGCACAGGCGTTTTTAAGTACGGCCATCTATATTGGTTATTCTGATGCGTTGGCCAATACGTCCGGTATCGATGTTTATCCCGCCCTATCCCTGCAATACAGGTATTATTACAATGCAGCTAAGCGAAACGCCAAAGGAAAGCGCACAGAAATGAACAGTTTGAACTATGTGACTGGTATTGCAGAAGTCGATTTCTATAGAGAACAGCTTTCTTTTACTGAAGACGATCTTCGTACCTTAAAAGTAGTTGGTATCGCCTGGGGGTTGCAACGCAACTATCCAAAACGATTCAGCTTAGACCTGAGTGTGGGGCTTGGTTATGTTTTCTCAAAACAAACAACGATCAATGATGCCGGTGAATTGCTAACTGAAACCACAGGGGCGGTTACAAATATCGGCCAGATCGGTTTGGGATTTTGGCTTAACAAAAGGGATTGAAACGTTCCAGGTCACTTTGAGATTACTGCTTCTTTCTTTCATTCGTTACCGGTGGATTATCTTTCCACCTCCACAAAGACATGCAGGCATAAGTGCGGTAAGGCGCCCATTGCTCTGCTATCTTTAGAATTTTGGCATTCATTATTTTTTTCTTGCGATGTTTCAGGTCGTATAAGCTAATTACTGCCTGCTGCAGGCCAAGATCATCAATTGCAAAAAGATCTTCACGGCAAAGGGCAAACATCAACAACATCTCGGTTGTCCAGCGACCTACACCTTTTATCTGCGTTAAATACTCGATCACTTCTTCATTGCTCATTGTTGAAAGCTTTTTGTGATCCATCCCTTTTTCTATTTCAAAACGCGCCACATTCTGCACATAATTCACTTTAGCATTGCTTAATCCAATTGCTCTTAATTTTTCGAACGGGGTATCTATAATTTGTTGTGGTGTCGGTTCGCCACCATACAGGTCAAGAAAACGTTGCTTGATAACTTTTGCGACCTTGGTTGATAGTTGCTGGCTCATGATAGAGTAACAGAGGTACAGGCAAAGGTTTTTCTGTTTATTCAATTTGAATGTGCCATGATGCTTTATAAGCTTTTTTAATTTTTCATCTTTTGATAAATGAGCAATGTAATGCATAGAACCACGATTAGCTTGATTTTAAAAAAATGAAGACGAGGCCCATCCCAAGGTCACTAAGTCCGAGTCTGTCGAAACTTCGCCTTCCCAAAGGGAAGGAGTGAACAGCTTATTGCAGATAATATAATAAATATACATTTTCGATGATACGGGTGGGATGGGGCCCTATTCTATCGTCCAGCTCATCCCTCCGTCTTTTTCATCCTTTAAACTTATTCCGAGTTTTGTCAGCTGGTTCCTTATTTTATCGCTTGTAGCAAAGTCCTTTTTCCCTTTTGCTTCTTTACGGAT
>JAICGN010000144.1 GCA_025923075.1 Chitinophagaceae bacterium | reverse complement strand
GTGATAGGAGAGTCCTGTAAAAAATTTGTGAAGGGATCTATTCTTGCATTTACCCATAGGTATTGCCAGTAAGAATTTGTAATTGGATGATCCCTTACAATTGATGTATCATATGAGTATTGCGGTCCTAATGCACTGTTGACGATAAAAACTATAGCGGTAAGAAAGACCGAAAAAACTATTCCCGTGAGGAGAATTTTTTTTGAAGACCATTTATAAACGAAGAGTAACACGATTCCGCAAAGAGCATAGTCCCTGATGATATCGCCAAACCAAAACAGGTAGGCATGAATACAACCGATCAGGAACAGGATCAGCATTCGTTTCAAATAGTATGGTCTGAAATTTATTCCAGCTTCATCTGCTTTTTTCATCTGGATATAAAAGCCAAATCCGAAAAGTATCGAGAAAATGGTAATAAATTTCTTTTCGATCAAAAGGTGGAATAAAAAGCTAAGGGTAGTGTCGAACTGCCCGGTTACAGTGTTGGCGTGGACATTTTCGGCAAATGGAACATTGGCGAGCAATATCCCGAACAGGGCCAGGCCTCTTAAGGCATCAACTGACTCAAATCTTTTTTTGTTTTCAAGCGGCTGTAAGAATTCCATAACAATTAATTCGCAGCAAAACTAAAGTCCACCTATTGGTAAATTAAATTGAGTTTGTTCAAAATAGATTTTGGAACGATTGAAATGCAGCAAAATCTGCGAAGTAGATAAAAAATGGACTGAAGTATATCGAATAGTTATGATACACCACCCGCGCTGATCCATTTCCGGAAATCTTTTGCTCTTTTTTGGCTTACAATGACGGGTATTTTGGACGCGGGATCGAGCTCAAGCTCAATTTTACCAAACTCGATGCTTTTGTAAGCCTTACATGCTTTTTTGTTTATAAGTATTTGCCTGTTTACACGGAAATGATGCGTTTGACTTAACATCTTTGTTAGCTCATCGAGTGTGTAAGTAGTTACAAAACTCTCTCCTTCAAAAGGTTTAATGTAACAATACCCGTTATTGAGATAGGAATAGGCAATATTATTTTGAGGAAGCAGGATAGTTTTCCCTGCTTTGGTCACTTCAATTGTTTCGTAAGGTGATTGCTGATCCGAGACGCCGATCTTATTTTCCGTTGAAAGGATCAGATCCTGTTGTTGTTTCCATACCAGGTATAACCACCAGGAAAAATAGATAAGGTTAATAAACAGAATAATTATAATGACCGTATAGAATTCATTATATAACCAGGTTGTTTTAAATATGTCCTGGTCATAGGCTATCCGCATCCATAATAATGTAAAAACGAAACTGAAAAGCGAAGGCAGGAGAACACCCAGCAGCAACTGCAAAAGGGTCCGTTTTCCGGGATATGCTGTCCACGACAATTTTTTATCCAGATAACGGGTGGCAAGGCGGACGATCTCCCATAATATAAGTGCAATTACAAAACCTCCGGCAATGTCGATATAAAAATATTTTGACCCTAAACGTTGAAAAATTGATTCATCCCTGTTGAGCGCATCAATAATGTAGGATGACACCAGGCAGCCGGTAATTTTAAACCAAAAATCTTTATATACAACCGGTGTCATATTCATAGGAAGGAAAATTAATACAAATCTGAAAAAGGGGATTTTAAAATCTATATCAAACTTTCGGCTCCCAGCCTTTTTGATAGTCTCTTCTCCATAATTTCATAGCAGCAGTATCATTTATGATATGGCCGTTTTTTGGATCGCAATACAATGTGCGGCCGGTTCGTTGCGCGATATTTGCAAGATGACAAAGCAAAACGCTTTTATGGCCTTCATCGATCGGCGAAGTGATTTTTGCTTCCCCACGAATGCTGTCAACAAAATTGTTGAAATGAAACAGGTCAAGATTGCCTGTTGCGCTCACCGTATTGGTGCCGTCATTTTTCGTTGCAGATTGTACTTCTTTCACTAATTTGTTATCAGCATCGAAGATCTTGTAATCATCATTGCCATAATTTACCAGTGTTCCCTGGTCACCATAAATGATGAAACCGCGACTGGCCCCTTCAACATTCATCTTATTACAGCTTCTTCCTTCCCATGTTATTGATTTATTTTTTCCGAATTCAAATGTGGCTACCTGTGTATCGGGAGTTTGCCAATCATCTTTAAATGCATAACGTCCACCTGCTGATGTGACCTTGGTAGGATAATCAACTGCCAGCAGCCAGCGGCACATATCTATTTCATGCGTAGCATTGTTACAGGTTTCAGCGGTTCCCCAATGCCAGAACCAATGCCAGTTATAATGAACCAGGTTATCCTGGTAATCCTTTCGCGGCGCCGGCCCCTGCCATAATTCAAAATCGAGAGTTGAAGGAACCGGTATTTTTTTCCCGATGCCAATTGATTTTCGATTATTCGCATACCACGCTTTTCCGAAATATGCATTGCCAATTATTCCCTCCTTAATTTCTTTTGCTGCATTGATCAAATTTGGCATTGAGCGACGTTGATTTCCCATTTCAATCAATTGCTTTGGATATTTTTTCATTGCCTGTATCAACAATTCTCCTTCATAAGGATTGTGACCGCATGGTTTTTCAACAAATACATGTTTACCATGCGTGACACCAAGAATTGTTGCAGGAGCATGCCAATGATCAGGCGCGGCGATCAATAAACCGTCAAAATCTTTTTTCTTTACCAACTCACGAATATCTTTTATCACAGTTGGTTTCTTAGCAGCATTGGCAAAAGGCTTTAGTCCATTAGCAATCGCCTTTTCTTCGACGTCACAGATATAGGCTATCTCGACATTTGCGAGCGTAGCAAAATGTTCAGCGAGATAAGCGCCGCGACTATTTACACCCATCACGGCTAGCTGTACTTTATTACTGGGAGCATTTTTTCCAAAGACAGGAAAGTTTAAAAACGTTATTCCTGCCGCTGTAAAAGAAGTATTCTTTATAAAATCTCTGCGTTGCATGTTCAGGGCTTTATCCGACTAAGGTAATTTATATCTTACAGAAATACATTTTTGCAAATTTGATTTATTAGATGCACCTTTAAATAGCGAGCCAAATGCCAGTAGAAAAAAATATTTCAATTGTATGTAACAGCCTTGCAGGCGGGGGCAAGGCCATTGGATTAAGTAAAAGGATCACCAAAGAACTCCAGAAAAGGAATATTCCCAATACGTTGTATTCGGCAGAATGGCCTGTAGATTTCAGAAACTTTACTGATGTTTGGATCGTTGGGGGTGATGGAACACTCAACTATTTTTTTAATAGATACCCGGGAATCAAATTACCCCTGGTAGTGTTTAATGGAGGCACGGGAAATGATGTTCATGCTGTACTCTATAAGAGCCAAAGTTTCGATGAGCAACTGCAAGTTGCGCTGACGGCAGCACCAAAACCGGTCGATGCCGGCCGATGCAATGAGAGATACTTTATCAATGGCGTTGGAATAGGTTTTGAAGGGGCTGTAGCGAAAAGCTTGACCGGTAAAAAAAAGAAAAAATCAGGTAAAGCCGCCTTTATGGG
This sequence comes from Chitinophagaceae bacterium, assembly GCA_025923075.1. Lineage (GTDB taxonomy): Bacteria > Bacteroidota > Bacteroidia > Chitinophagales > Chitinophagaceae > VBAS01. The sequence continues at coordinate 6,787 of JAICGN010000144.1, read as the reverse complement.
AACTATTCTTCGAAAAGTATTTTTTTATACTTCAAAAACATACAAGACTGTTTCAAATGAATATAATATAGAAGGGCAGCGGCTGCTGATAAGTGTAATGAATGGGCATAGAGCAGGGGGTGGATTTCATATCGCTCCCGAATCAGCTATTGATGATGGCCTCTTTGATGTAGTGCTAGTTGATAAACTTCATCCATTTCAGCGATTGCGATGGTTGCCCGTGATCGAAAAAGGAAAACATCTTGAGCTATCGTTTATAAAGTCCTTCAGAACAAAAAAACTTGTCATTACAAGCAAAGAAGCTATGGATACGCATCTTGATGGTGAATACTACTGCGCTAAGAGATTGGAAATAGAAATGCTTCCATCAAAATATTTATTCAGGTATTAAAGAAGTAAAGCGTCCCGACCCGGTCGGGACGCTTTTTGTATGGCTCTATCACTGTCTACTCATTGTCATCACAGGTATCCCGGAGCCATAAGAAAGAATTTTATTGGTAAGTTTGCTCCACCATCCCGGTAACTTAAATTCTTCAGCCGGGTTGATCATGATCAGGTCTCCATTAATTCGTTTCGCAAATTCAATTGTTGTTTTTGCAAGACTATCTCCCTCAAGAATAATTCCCCGGGCAGACACTCTTGGAATGCTTTTAGCGATTTCCAAACCTTCCTTAATGATCTTTTCAGGTGTATTATTTCCCTGGCGAAGCGTAACCATATATATTGTCGACTTGAAACTGCTGGCTAATGTTGTGGCCATTCTTATTCTGCGAAGTGATAATTCATCATACAATGGCAAAATAATTTTCTTAAAGTGATGTACCAATCCTTTCGACCCAACTGCCATTACAGGTACATTTGTTTTTTTCGCAAGCTTATTGATGGATGAAGAAGAGATCATTCGTTGGAATAGGTTACCCGATAGTCCCATTACAACCATATCCATTTCAAAATCACGAATGTATTCAACTAACTTGTTTGTAGTATTGCCTTCAAGTAAGCTAATTTCGATTTTACCATTGCCACAGAGCTGGCTTGAGTAGGAGACTGCCAGATCTTTAAGTCGATCATAACTGTTTAGCCTGTCAACACGGGATTCATACGGGGTAAATGAACTGAATAGGTTTGGCTGAACAATATTTACTAAATGAAGATTACAATTCATTTGATTTGCCATTTCCATTCCTTTCGCAATCGCCCATTTATTTTTACTGGTGAAATCAACGGGTACGAGTATGTTACAAAGTTTATTCGACATAGGTTTCTGATTTTAAACTCATTTCTAAATCTTAGAATAAATCATGCCAGTAATAATCGTTGAAACTTTTCTGAGGTGGATCAGAGGGGAAATTGGCTATGTTTCGCTTTACGAACGTCTACATAAAGTCAAAAATATACGCCAAATAAAGGTGTTGTCACATGAAACAATGCCTATTCCGGTGGTTGTCTGCCGTGGCCCGGAGATTCAACATTTAAAAGTGTAGAGAAAATGCACCGTAAGATTTATTTATGATACACAAATGAAAGGTGCGTACATATTACTAAAAGAATCAGCAAGATTTATCCAAACTCTTTTAATGACTTGTCATGTTTATTCATCGTCATTACAGGAATGCGGGAACCATAGGACAGTAGTTTGTTTGTAAGTCTATTCCACCAACCCGGCAAGTTGAACTCTCTCAGTGGATTGATCATGATGAGATCAGCATTGATCTTTTTGGCAAAATCAAGAGTAGTTTGAGCCAGACTTTTACCCTCGAGTATAATACCCTGAACAGGAATTGTTGAAATGCTTTGCACCATTTGCAAAGCTTCATTGATGATTTTTTCCGCTGCATTGTTTTCTTTGCGCAGCGTCACCATATAGATGGTTGATTTAAAAGTACGGGCAAGCATTGTTGCCATTTTGATTCTTCGCATCGACACATCATCGTGCAGTGGCAAAACGATTTTTTTGAAGTGACGTATGAGACCACTGGACCCAACCGCCAGTATCGGTACATTTGTCTTCCTGGCGAGCCTGCTTATCGAGACGGACGAAACAATCCGTTGTGCAAGATTAAATTTCGAAAGACCGATAATTGCCATATCTATATCAAAGTCCTTGATGTATTCAACCAATTTTTTTTCAGGACTTCCTTCCAGGACACTGATCTCAATCTGGCCATTACAGCAAAGCTCATTTGAATACCTGGACGCCAGTTCTTTTAGCCGCTCGTACTTATACATCCTTTCAGCATGCGATTCATAAGGAGTGAAAATACTTGCCTCCACGGGCAAAAGGGGAACAATATGCTGATGTACGATGCTTACCAGATGGATATTGCAGTCAAAGCTGTTTGCGATTTCAATTGCTTTTGCAATAGCCCATTTGTTCTTCCCGCTAAAGTCTATCGGGACAAGTATATTGTAAAGTTTGTTTGGCATAAATATCTTTTTTAATGGCCTGGAATAGTAACACTATCATGCTATTGCTAACAGTGATTCGAAACTTTTTTCCCTGATCGATTTGGAAGCCACCCTTTCAAGCAATTCGTCATTTGTGCAAAAGGCAACACCTTTGCCGGCATGACCTACCATACACCTGTCATCTACACTATCTCCTACAACTATGCAGTTTTTCAAAAGAACATGGTATTTTTCACACGCATACTGCAACGCATTCGTTTTGCAGAAGGAATGCCCACAAATACTTTCAGGCGAGCCAAAGAAATAGGAAGGAAGATTCACTTCTCCTGTTGTTTTACCTTCAAAAAACTCCAGGGTATTTGCTAATGAGAAATCCGCGCCAATCTTTTGTTTGATGTAGTTTGTGATCAGGGAATAGCTGTTGCTGATGATCCCTACCATATATTTCTTCCCTTTGAATTCTTTGACCACTTTTTTTATATCTTCCACTATCGCCATTTCGTCAACAACATTCAACAGGTCATCAATTGTTTGTCCCTTGATCATTAGCCCAATTCTTTTGGTTAATATGATTGGATCTTTTTCTTTAACGCGGAGATCTTCTAATGCAGGAAAAAATCCGAATTTTTTTGCACACTCGTCAATAAATCGGCCTTTTAATATAGTATCGTCCATATCAAAGACGATCATTTTATGAAAAGCGGCAAGTTCTTCCTTTAAGACCTTATTCATTTCACGGTTGATGGTTTCTAATGAAACCACTTCCGCTTCAGTCAGGTCAGGGCCTTGCTGTCCGTGGGCTTTACGAATGATGGCTTTTGAAACTTCCTTGCTCATTTTACCCAATGCTTCCCAGGGCTTGCTTTTATTTTCGATATAGCCGATATTTGCTTCAGTTACTCTTGCCTTCATTAAATACATATCGATCAGGATTCCAATATCCACTCCGTAGTCATTAAAAAAGTCCACTTTTCTGAAAAAACTTTTTTTTCCTGCAATCATGCCACTTAACGGTTGTGAGAAATTACTAAGACCGGGAAAAAGAATATTCAACAAAGGTTTTGCCACAAGTTCTGTTACACGACCTCCATTTCTTGCAAAGGCACCTTTTACAAAGTCGGCTTTACCGTCTAAAATTGGATCCACAAGATTTCTGATAGTTTTTACCGGATAGGGATCAATATCTCCGTCAAGAAAAACAATAAGTTCATTATAAGCCTCTCTTATACCGTCCTTCATTGAAATACCCTTACCTCTTATCTCGCTCACAACAACCTTGGCGCCGCTTTTAAATGCGACCTGCGCGGTGTTATCGGTAGATTTATCATCCACCACAATTACTTCTGCCACCAATGGATCGTTCAGACAAAATTTTATGACGTTGCCAATTGTTTTTTCTTCGTTCAACGCCGGAATAATTACTGATATCATGGCTCGGCTTAATTTTTTGGTTTTACCTTGATTGTTTATGGTTTTAAAAAAAGAAAGAGCCGCTTCAGCAACGGCTCTTTGTGAATACTTAACTGCTTGTATTCACCATGCACATAGGGAGGGAACCATTAACCATCTTACCACAAAACTTACTTATCGTCCAGGTAATGACCTGTTGGCTTATGCCCTGTACTGATGACGCGTTTTTTTTCCATTTATAGCATGTACGCTCAGTACGGGTATCGACGAATGATTCACAATATTTCCACTCCATCTGCGTAACACAGAGCCTTGAAAAAAAGATTCGGACCCCGCATTCACTAATATCAAATCAGCCCCGATGTCTTCTGCATATTGAATTGTTGCCTGTGCCAGATTATTTCCAAAAACTGTTTTGCATTCTATAGGAATATTAGTGATGTCTTTCAGATATTGATACGAAGCCATCAGGGTTTTTGTGTCTTCGCTGGTGAGACTGCGTCCATTCCTGGTAAATGAGATAAGGTGGACGTTTGCGGCAAACTTTTTTGCCAGTTCATAGGCCAGTTTTATCTTTCTTTTTGGAATATACTTTCCAATCGGTAACACAATTTTTTTCAGCCTGTTTGAATTTGATTCCGGATAAACGCATAACACTTCGCTGTTAACTGACCTGATTATATCTTTTGCTTTACTTTCAAATAAAAGTTCTTTAAACCAATTTTCTCTTTTTGCACCAAGAACTACTAAATCGATCTGGAGAGTATCAACATATCTATTTACAGTTTCACATAATTTTCCTTCTGCTTCATGGCATTCGATAGTAAGCTCCACCCGTTTAACCAGTTCGATTTTTATTTTTTCTAAAATGGCGCGGCTATTTTGAATTTCTTTATTATTTCCTGCCAAATGAATAAAATATGCTTCAGGGGTAACTAACCATGATAATATTGAATTTGAAGAGACATGCAGGAGATGAAGAACGCTGTTGAATTTTGTTGCGATCATGGCAGCTTCCTCCACCGCGTGAATTGAAGCCGCGGAAAAGTCTGTCAATACCAGTATCCTCTTGAAATCTTCCTTCATACTCTCATTTTGTTAAAAGTATGTCCCGGTAATTAAAATGGAATTAAGACCGGATTAAAAACAAATTAAAAATCAAATGGAAGGAAGGATAATGCTAAAAGTGCTTCCTTTCTCCGGGCTCGGATTCGATGGTGATCTCACCTTTGTGGAGGCGAATGATTCCAGAGGACATGGATAAACCCAATCCATGCCATGTTTTCCACCAGCGGAGATCGAAAAAAGGTTCAAAAATTTTTTGTTTTTCATCGTCGCTTATGCCAATACCTTCATCTTTTATTCTTATTACTTTTTTACCTGATCGAAACCCGGGCTTTGTGTGAAGGAGAATATTTACATGCATTTTCGATTATATTCTTAAACGCGATGAAAAGCAGCTCTTCATCTCCATAGATATAGCAAAGTGCTTCATCATCCGGCATTTCTTCAAAGGAAAAATAAATATGATGGTTGTTATGTAACTTATTGACTTCTTCAATTGCATTTAACATGATCTCGTCTATTCTAACGGGCTCAAGACTGATCCCTTTACCTGCGCCGGCCTTTTTAATTTCATAGGCTTGTTTGCCATCGATAATTATTTGCGCCGCTCACATCTTTGATTTTTCGCGAAGCCCGGCATCCTGTCATCAATCGCATGGCAAGACTGCACAGGTGTCTCTATGGTATTTCATGGCCCTTGCTTGCACGCCAAAGCATAAACCATTCTTCTCTTTCAATATTTATTTTGGCGGAAGCGTATGCGGTTTTCAATCTTTCAATTTTTGTAGAACCAATCACTGGAATAATTCCAGAGGGATGTTTAAAAAGAAAAGCAAGCAATATTTGATCAACCGCAGCATGATATCGTTCAGCAAGCAGGTTGGCAACAGCTAATATCCTGATGTTTCTTTCATCGCCGTCGTCACTATAAAGCTTTCCGCTGCCAAGAGGTCCCCATGACATCGGACGGATAGCATGCTCTATACATTTATCAAGTGAGCCATCATGAAACGGATCCAGGTGTAAGACGGAAACTTCCAGCTGATTATATTCTACGTTAAAAGCAGTCACCATCATATCCATCTGCGATGGGGTAAAATTTGAAACGCCAAAATGTAAAACCTTTCCATCGTTTTTTAATTGCGAAAAAGCTTCTGCTATTTCAGCAGGGTTCATCAATGGATCAGGACGATGAATGAATAGCAGGTCAATATAATCGGTGTTTAAATTTTTCAATGATTTTTCTACAGACAGTATGATATGTTCCCTGCTTGTATCGTAAGAATGTATCTTATGTTCAGGTCTGTTTGGTGTCAATCTCCTGATACCGCATTTAGTGATCAACTGCATTTGTTGACGCAGACGCGGCTTTTGTTTTAAGGCATTCCCAAATTCTTCTTCTACGGTATAATCTCCATAAATATCTGCGTGATCAAAAGAAGTAATGTTGGCGGCAATGCACTCTTCTATCAATTGAAGATATTGAGCAGTGGAGTATTTTACTCCCCACTGGCCCCATTTCATACAGCCGGCAATAACAGGAGATAGTTGAAGCATTTCAATTTTTGTTGAAAATAAAAAAGTCTGATCTCGTTGCAAAACGAAACCAGACTTTAAAGACAGTGAATATTTGTTAGATATTAATAGTCGCTGTTATAACCGCCACGGTCGCGATAGCCACCGCTACCTCCACCTTTGTTGTAGCCGCCTTTTTTGAAACCGCCGCCACCGCCACCGCCGCCGAAGCTGCGTTTTTTGAAGCCGCCACCGCCGCCACTGCCACCTTCCTGTTTAGGACGGCTTTCGTTTACAACGATGTTACGACCATCAACTTCAGTACCGTTCAATGCTGTAATAGCTGCATTGGCCTGGTCGTCGTTTGGCATTTCAACAAAACCAAAGC
>JAICGN010000143.1 GCA_025923075.1 Chitinophagaceae bacterium | reverse complement strand
GGATTTATGACAGACATGGCTAATTTCTTACTACGGGGCAAATTAAATAGTACAATCAGGCTGGGCTTGTTGAGAAACGGTAGAAAATTTACTGTTACAATAAAAAGATCAGGGTTGAATAGATTTTTTGGTATTCCATTCCACTTTCAGGATGAATATGAAACCTGCCAATTCCTGGAAAAGGAAATTGGTTACATCAAAATGGGCAGTCTTAAACAAAACCAGGTTGATAGTGTGTTGGATGCTTTTGAAAAGACAAAAGCGATCATTTTTGATCTGAGAGCATATCCGCAAGGTACTATTGATCTCATTGCTTCAAGGATTACTTGCCAGGAAATAAAAACAGTACAGTATGAGAAACCTTTTGTTACCGCTGGCTATATCAAAGGAGATGATTTTGATAGCGCTTCTTTGATATCTTATAATACTATAAGACCCCTGTATACGGCTAAGTGTTATAAAGGCAAGGTTGTGGTCTTGGTTAACGAAGCGACAATGAGTTCCGGAGAGTTTTCTACTATGGTATTGCAGGCGGCTTCTTCCAATACAACAACTATTGGCAGCCAGACCGCAGGCGCCGATGGAGCTATTACACAAGTCGTCTTTCCTGGGGGTTATATTGGCCAATTTTCTGGGTTCGGCGTTAAGTATCCAGATGGAAGACAAACACAGCGTATAGGGGTAAAGATCGACATCGAAGTAAAACCAACCATTGCCGGGTTCAAAGCAGGAAAAGATGAAGTGTTGTTGCGGGCAATTGAGTTCATTAAAAAGGGGAAATAGTTTTTGAATCATATTCTTAAAGGACCCGATAGCTTTTAATTTTTCCAATGGCAACCGATGAAGAAGAAGGAAACACTTCAAATTGCAGAAGATATAGTTCTTATCAAAAATTAATGTCAATTAAAAAATAAATAACTTTTATAACAAAAATAAACAAAAATGAAACCGTTCTGCAGCTTAATCCTCACGTTGTGCATTTTCATCCTTAACGCACAAAACTCTTCAAATGATCAGCTGAAGCAACAATTGATAAACGATTGGGAACGTGCCAAAGCATACACGCAGGAATATCTGGACGCGATGCCTGCTAACAAATACAATTTCCAGGCAACCGATAGCATACGCAGCTTTGCGCAGCAAATGCTCCATTTAGCACAAGCTACTGCAGGAATGGCTTTTTTTGGTGCAGGCTATCAGAATAATGCCATTCAAACTATGTTCCTTAAACCGCCCCAGGCCTTTGAAAAATCTGTTTCCATCCAAAGCAAAGATTCCGTAGCTCATTACGTGAATACGAGCTACGAGTTTATGATCACAGCAATTAAGAATTTGGATTTTGACAAAATGAATGAGGTCGTCACACAGGATCTGCCCGGAGGTAAACGCAGTGCCACCCGCTTAGGTTGGTTGCTCAAAGCATTCGAACACCAAACGCATCACCGTGGACAATGCACCGTTTATCTCCGCCTCTCAGGTATCCGACCGCCTGCAGAAAAATTGTGGTAACAAACAGAATGTTTCACATCAATTCACACAAAACATCGACCGCTGTTATTAATTTATTAGATAAAAAACCAATTTGCATTCGGCGTGTTTGCGTTTCTTTTTTAGATCAATCGTGGGCCGGGATTGACATGGCAAATTTTACAAATTATCTTTCGGCGGTTGGATAAATTTCCGCCCTAACAGATTTTCCTGCCAGAAAATAATTCTAAGTAAATTTAAGTATGCAACGAACCGCCCTCATTCTTGCATACTTTTTTAGTTGTACAATTTCATTTGCACAATTATATCCTTTTGTTCATTACACACCAAGAGAAGGGCTTGTCAATAACAAGGCAAGATTCCTGTTCCAGGACAGCAAAGGGAAATTATACATTGGCACTTTCGATGGGTTGAGTATATATGATGGTAGCCGCTTTACCAATTTTGATTATAACAATGGTTTAGGTAACCCTCTGGTTAACGATATTGTTGAGATGGGCGATGATTCATTGTGGATTTTAGTCAATTCTCAGAAAATAAATTGTATCGTCAATGGCAGGCTCAAAACCTTTACACCTGCCGATAATTTTACCCCGGTCATTAATAAATTGATCAAATGCAGTGACGGTTATTATTATGCTATTGCTGATGAAGGTCTATTCAAATTGCAGGACAGAAAATTTATAAAGATGGATCTTTCAGGACTACCCGGAGGAGTAGAGGCTATATCACTAAATAAGGCAATCGAATTTGACAAGAAATTATTTATTATTTCAGATCCCAATTATCAATTCAACGTCGGCAACCTCCTGGTTTATGATCTTATCAAAAAAAAATTGATCGCCTATAAATTAAGAGTCAACGCTGCCGCATTATTCAGTCCAGCCGCCGACCAACTCTGGATCTCATCTTACTCAGATTTTTTTATTTTTGGTGGCTTCGATGGAAGGGACATTTTACTAAGACCTTTCCCTTATTCAACTCAATTCCCAAAGGGCATTCTGCCCCGCGTCTTCTGTAAGGATCGCCAAAATAATCTTTGGGTAGGAACCCTGAAAGGCGTGTATAAAATAAGTCCCGGTGGTGATACCATTCTTTTTACAAAAGAAAATGGATTGACAATAGATTTTCAAACCTCTATTTTCCAGGACCAGGAAGATAATATGTGGTTTACAAATGAACATACAGGTCTTTGCAAACTCTCAAATCAGCAATTGGTTTATTACCCGGAATATAAGCCGGGTCTGACTGTAACGGACATTTCAGTAACTCCTTTTACTGATTCTGTCTGGTTCTACGATGTTGATCATGGCCAGGTATGGCTGGAGCTTCCCCACGGGCGGGGCAAAAAATTTTTATTCGACAAAACACACTTGCATCCCGGGAGATTTATTTTTTCTAAAAATGCATACATAACCAGTATCAATAAAATTTTTTCGTGGGACAAGGCTAATGAACCACAAATGTCACTTGTACCTTTTTATACTGACCCGGATCCGTTATCAGGATTCAGCGATGCGATGATTGACAAAAATGGAAATCTGATAGCCGCCGCTTCTACAAAAATCCTTGCATTTTCAGGTAACCGAGTTTTAAGCGAATCATTTGAATATATGACAGATCAGTTCACGATCGATAAAAAAGACCGCATTTGGGTAGCACCAAGAAGTAATAAATTGTTTTGTTTTGAGGTTACGGGACACAGTGATAGCGCAAAGATCACTTTACTGAAAAAATTTGAAAAAATAACTCCCAATAGTCCACGATCTATTACAGCGGATCGCGACGGAAATATCTGGATCGGCACAAGAAACCACGGGATTTTTTATTTTTCATTAGATGGCTTAACAATAAGGTCTGTAAGAAATATCACATCAAAAGATGGATTATCTGAAAATTTTATTGCCCGGCTTTTTTGTGACCATGATAACAATATATGGGCATGCAGTTCGTCGGGTCTTGACAAAATTAAAGTGACCAATAATAATTTCCTGATCGAAAACATTACCAGGGGTAATAATCTTTATTTACCCACTATAAAAGTTGTACAATCTGCAAATCGAATGATATGGATATTGTGCAACTCCGGCATTATTACCTACGATCCAAACAGACCTGCAGCAGCGAAATGGAAACCTAAGCTTGATTTTTTTGATATTGTATATAGCAACAAAAGTGAACAAGCAATTCCTAAAGACCGGGAATTAAAGTATTTTCAGAATAACCTCGCTTTTCAGCTTTCTGTGCCTACATATATTAATGAAAAGCAAACACGATTCAGCTATATGCTCGAAGGAAGTGGCAACGAAAACTGGAGTGAACCATCAACGAATACATCGATCAACTTTGTAAACCTGTCACCCGGAGAATACACATTAAAGGCGAAGGCGATATTTCTTCATGGCTTGTACCCGGTTGTTGAATCTTCTTTTTCTTTCACCATACTGCCTCCCTGGTGGCTGACCTGGTGGTTCAAATCTATCGTTGCTCTTGTTATGACCGGGTTAGTTTTCGTGGGTGTACGATCTTATATCAAACGTAAACTTGAATTACAACGGGTGACGCTTGAGAGAAAACAGGCCATCGAAAAAGAAAGAACAAGAATAGCAACAGATATGCACGACGATCTCGGCGCCGGACTTTCACAAATAAAATTTTTGAGTGAAGCGATCGGCATGAAACGGCAAAAAAATTTACCAATAGAAGAAGAGGTAAGTAGCATAAGAAGTTTTTCAGATGAAATGATTGACAAAATGGGTGAGATCGTTTGGGCATTAAATGAAAAAAATGATACATTGAATGATCTGCTTTCTTACACCAGGTCCTATGCCGTAGAATATTTAGAACAAAATGGAATCAAATGCCAGGTAGACGAGCCCGAGAATATTCCGCAGGTAGATGTAAGTGGCGAGTTCAGAAGGAATATTTACTTAACGGTAAAAGAATCCTTACACAATATTGTAAAGCATGCCCAGGCTACCGAGGTTTCCATACAAATAGAGATTGAAAAGTGGCTTATGATACAGATAACTGATAATGGCATTGGACTAAATAACGCTGTTCGGGGCGAATTTGGTAATGGCCTCATAAGTATGAGAAACAGGATGAAAGAACTGGGCGGAAGTTTTGAAATAATGAGCAAAGTTGGAACTGAAGTGAGGATGAAGGCGCCTATAAATCATTAACTTTCGTCATATTGTCCGTCGTTAATTTGCTACTTAATTTCGAATATGAGCATATCCATAGCTATTGTTGAAGATCTTGATGTCGTAAGAAACGGATTAAAAGATTTCATTTCCCTTAGTACTGATTTTCTTGTAATAGGGGCATTTAAAACCGGTGAAGAGGCGCTTCAGAAACTACCCGAAATCAGACCCGATATCGTGATCATGGATATCAATCTCCCGGGTATGAATGGTATCGAGTGTATTCGCCAGGTAAAAGATAAAAGTCCCGGCACTCAATTCATGATGTTCACGGTTTATGAAAATGATGATAAAGTCTTTGAAGCATTAAAAGCCGGTGCATCAGGTTACCTGTTAAAAAACACCGGCCTGTTACAAATTGCAGAATCAGTAAAAGAGTTACATGAAGGCGGCAGCCCAATGAGTGCCAATATCGCCAGGAAGATGGTAAATCTTTTTCGCGATGCTGATAAAAAAACTCCCTTCCTCGATATTTTATCAAACAGGGAAAAAGAAATCTTACAGCTGCTAGCAAAAGGTTTGTTATATAAAGAGATCGCGGAACAATTGGGCATTACAACCGGTACTGTACGTATACACATTCATAAGATCTACGAAAAACTCCACGTTCAAAACAGAACCGAAGCGATCAATAAAGCCTTTGGAAAATAGTCGATCAGCCCGTCTCTCTAATTTTCTTTGGAAACTTTCGTCATATATCCACTTACATCTGTTTGTAACAATTTCATGATGCGGTCATAAATTATTCTCTAATAACGTTTAGTGTCCTGAAATAAAGGATCGGGAAAGGTTACTTCAAGTAAGATCATCCCGGATAAACTTTAGTCATATTGTCTTCGCTTTCTCTTCGCTATAATTTGCCGTTGTAATCTAAATCAAAACCAATTTTTATGTCTACTCCTCTTCAGCCGCTATCGGCATCGAATCGTGACAGAAGCCTCGATATACTTCGTGGCTTTGCATTAGCTGGCGTACTATTTATTTTCTGCGTAAGCGATATTGGCCCGGCTGCTAATTATTCAAATTCATTACTTGATGATATCATTGCATGGCCAAAATGGATATTCATAGAAAGCAGGATGTATACTATGCTCATCCTGATCTTTGGCATTGGCTATCATGTTCAACTTGAAAAAGCAAAACAAAATAATACTTCGCTGGTTCCAGTTTTTACAAGAAGGCTTATTGGTCTTCTCATTTTAGGCTTTATTCATGCAATTCTATTAAGCACAAGAGACATATTGATGTTTTATGCAATTGCCGGTGCCGTACTGCTGTTCGTACGCAATGCAAGCAGTCGTCAAATACTTGTAGTTTTAATAATAACCTTTATAATATTAATTACAGGTGTACTTTATATCTTTTTTGGAAATGTTTGGCCGCAGACCCGATCCCTTGTACAGCCCAGCAACTATATTGATCATGTACAATACAATTGGCAATTCTTCAAATTGTACCACCAGATGTACGGTGTTTATATAGAAATGTTATTTCATTTCTTACTAGGGTTTTGGATCAGCAAAGCAGGTATATTGAAAAGAATAAGCGAGAATAAAAAATTCAGACGCAAGTTGCTCTTCATATCATTAACAGTTACTGCAATATTGATCCCTTTCTATTATTTCTGGGCGCCTGAAAATTTCCCTTTAGTACTGAAAAAAATTGATAGCGATTGGCAAAGGTATTTAGTATCAAGAGTTGGTGGCAGCATTTGGTATCTATTGACAACAGCTTGTGTCACGCTTTATGCAACCGCCCTGATCAGCATTTCAAAATCAGTGAAAGAAAAATGGTTCAGACCATTGGTCGCTTTCGGACAAATGGCACTTAGTAATTACCTTATACAATCATTAGTATTGATTCCATACATTCTTCTGACCAATAAGTTCAATGATCTTCCTCCGTTTGAAGGATTTATTTTATTCCTGATTGTATTTGCCTTACAACTTGTATTCAGCGGGTGGTGGATGTCAAGATATACGCTTGGCCCGTTTGAATGGCTGCTTCGCTCATTTACTTACTGGAAATGGCAGTCAATTCGAAAACGTGTACAACGACAATTTGATGATGAAAAACAACTGATCACAGTTTCGATCTGAACAAATCAAAAATTAAAAACTATGAATATGCTTCAATCCTTAAACGAAAATTTAGCCGGCTTTTGGCCGCTTCTTATCTGCCTTGTTGTTTGGGAGCTGGTGTGGAAGATCATTGCAATGTGGAAATCCGCAAGAAACAATCATGTTGGCTGGTTCATCTGCATTGGACTCTTAAATACAATTGGCATTTTATCTATCGTCTATATTTTAAGACAACGTAAGAAAAATACAACACAGCCTACGGTATTTCTTTATTAGCATAAGAAGATTCTAAGTAAATTTAAGTATGCAACGAGTCGCCATAATTCTTGCATACTTTTTTATTTGTGCAAATTCCTTTGCACAGCAGTATCCCTTTGTTCACTATACCCCTAAGGAAGGATTGATCAGCAATATGATCAAAGGCATTTACCAGGATAGTAAAGGCAGACTATACTTTAGTTCCGTACACGGATTAAGTATATATGATGGTTCCCGCTTCATCAATTACAATTCAAAGAACGGGTTGGGTTTTGATATCGTTAATCAAGTAATAGAAATGGCTCCTGATTCGCTATGGATCATAACCAATAGCATCAAGATCAATTGTATGGTAAACGGCAAACTGAAACTTCTTCCGTTGCATAATGAAGATCATATTATAAACAATTTATGTAAAGATGAAAAAGGAGATATCTATGCAGCTGCAGAAGACGGTTTGTTGATCTTTGATAAAAAGGACAGTTTTATCAAACTTCCATTTGTTGATTCCAAAGGAGAGGATGTAAGTTCCTATATAGCTTATACGTTTCCATTTGGAGATTATCTTTTTGTTCAACGGGATGCTTCTTTGTTGCCTCACCAGGACAATGTTTTATATCTATATAAAAAGGCAACCAGGAAGATCGTTTCAGAAACGCCGGATATTCACGGCATCCAAATGGCGCCGGATGGTCGCGTCTGGGTTAGTACCGAAAATGCAATAATGGCAATTGACACAACTGAAATAAAAAAAGGGAAAATCGTTTTACAAGAATTACCAGAACAGTATGCTCAATTAAGAAATAAAAGCAGGTACTTTATCCTTTTTGATAAAAGCAATAATTGTTGGTCAGGCGACCAGGGTAGTGTTTTGTTGAAAACAACACCTGATGGAACAACAACGGCCTTCACCTCTGTATCAGGGCTGAACATGTTCTATATAAATTCGGTTTTCCAGGATCGTGAAGGCATTACGTGGATCGCAACAAATAATGATGGAGTAAGTAAATTGGTACATAACAATTTTTCTCATATTGAAAAACCTTTTGATCTTCTTCAACCCAATCTGATCTCATACAATAAGAATAGCGATAATTTGCTGGTCTATTCTTCCTCATCTTCAACTGCAACTATCATACATAACAATAAAAAAGAATCATTCAGTCTTAATGACCCAAAAGGGTTAACGGAATTGATCGAAACACCTTATGGTTTCTTTGGCACGAAGTCCAATGTCATTTATAAATTGGAACCATCCCACCGTATACTCTATGCCAAAAAGGAGTTTCCAAGTGACTCGGATAATTTATATTCGCACCAGATAATTGATAAAAATGGCAACCTGATCGCAACCGGCAAAAATTATATAACTGCCATTATAAATGGTAAAAAAGTTTTCATAACAAAGCTCCCTTATTATGCTGATTTTCCTGCCATGGATAGTAAAGGAAATATTTGGGTAGCTACCCGTGCAAATGATCTGTTCGTATTTAAAACACATCCTGATGATCCCTCTAATTATCTTGAACAAAAATTATATTTCAAAAAAGAGCTTTCAGGTGTTTCTCCACGTTCGATCATCATTGATAATAATGATGATATCTGGATCGGCACCCGTAACCATGGCATTAATGTGTTTCAGATAAGAGACGAAAAGCTATTCAAAAAACTAACTCTTACTGTAGCATCCGGCTTATCTGATGATTTTACAACTCATCTGGTATGTGATGAACAAAATAATATATGGGCCAGCAGCGCATTAGGACTTGATAAAATATCCGTCAAGAATGGAATTCCCGTAATTGAAAATATCACTAAACAGAATAATATTTTTCAGAGTGTTTTCAAAGTTGTAATTGATAAAGACAATACTGCGTGGGGCCTGGTGTCAAACGGGATCATTAAAATTACACCAGAAAATAAGCATGCTTCCAATTATTTGCCTACCTTAATGGTAAGCATGCTAAAAGCAGGCAAAGACACTATCCACGATGGTGGCTATTTATCATACAGGCAAAATAATCTCAGTTTTAATTTTGCCGCCACTTCTTTTTTTAACGAGAAACAAGTGCTGTACAGTTACCGGTTAAATGGTGGCAGTAATGATCAATGGTCAGAACCATCCAATAATGCGTCCGTTTCATTTATTAATCTTCAGCCAGGCGATTATAACCTTGAAATCAAAGCCACTTTTCCTGCAGGCCGCTATCCTGACCAAACCATTAACTATCCATTTTCTATCTCACCTGCCTGGTGGCAAACATGGTGGTTCAGGAGTCTCATTTTTTTAGCAATAGCCTCATTATTGGTAGGGGCTTTTCGATTTTATTACCGCAGAAAACTTGAACAAAGGCTGGCAGCTTTTGAAAAACAACAGGCTATTGAAAAAGAAAGAACACGGATCGCTACAGATATGCATGATGACCTTGGTGCCGGTTTGTCAAGAATAAAGTTCTTAAGTGAAACGATCGGAATAAAAAAACAACAACACCAACCCATTGAAGAGGATGTCAATAAGATAAGGGAATACTCACACGAAATGATCGATAAAATGGGCGAGATCGTTTGGGCACTGAATGAAAAAAATGATTCATTGAGTGATCTGCTTTCTTATACCCGTGCTTATACAATGGAATATCTTTCTCAAAATGGCATTGAATGCAAAACAGAAATGCCCAATAGCTTTCCTTCTGTTTTTGTAAGCGGAGAATTTCGCAGAAACGTTTTTTTAACGATCAAGGAAGCATTGCATAACGTAGTCAAACATTCACAAGCTACAGAAGTTAAGCTATCCATCAGTATTAATCATCATCTTTCCATCGAGCTAAAAGATAATGGAACAGGAATTGATAAAAATAATATTCGGTTATTCAGCAATGGGTTAAATAACATGGAATCCCGGGTAAAAGAAATGGGCGGTATATTTGAAATAACAAATAGGCAGGGCACACTCATTCACCTGGAAATTCCATTGAAAGCATAACTTTTGTTCTATTGTGAAACAGCTTTGTTAAATTTATTTTTGACAAACATGAGTATAACTTTAGCGATAGTGGAGGACCTTGATGAAGTACGTGAAGGATTGAAGAATTTTATTTCGCTTTCTACTGATTTTAAGATACTCGACACTTTCAAAACTGCTGAAGAAGCGTTATATGATATTCCAAAACTCCGGCCTGATATTGTGATCATGGACATTAACCTGCCTGGCATGAGTGGTATTGAATGCATAAAGCTTATAAAAGATAAAAGCCCGGATACTCAGTTCATGATGTTTACCGTTTATGAAAATGATGAAAAAGTTTTTGAAGCATTAAAAGCAGG
>JAICGN010000142.1 GCA_025923075.1 Chitinophagaceae bacterium | reverse complement strand
CGGTAATGGCGCATTGGTAAATGTGATATACTGGCCATCCGTATAGGCAAGGTTTCCGTAAATTGAAAAGTGATTATTGATCTTTACTGCTCCTTCGATCTCCACACCCCGAACCCTTACTTTTTCCGCATTAGCCAAATAGCCACGGTTAACGCCAACTTCTGCTGTTTGTACCTGAGTTTGATAATCTTTTATTACTGTATTATGCAATGTTATATTCAATGTAGAGTTTTTGGTCGGGCTGGTCTTTACTCCCAACTCAAAATGATTTACATCTTCGGGTTCAATTGTTGCCAGCTCAGTCAAAACTTGTCCATTGGCTGTTGGTAGTCCGCCAAGATTTACACCTACAGGCTTATAACTTATAGAATAAGTAGCAAAAGTATTTATGTTTTTATTCGCTTTAAAAGACAAGGTTAGTTGACCCGAAAAATTACTTTCATCAACGTCAGCAATAAATGCCTGGTCAGTATAAACAGAACGTTTTATTGCGAGGAGTTGCGGGTCGTTGGTTTGAAGGCCACCATAAGTTTTCCTATCAAAATCAACTTCTTTTTTATCATAGTTATATCTCACACCAGGTAACAGGTGAAGACGTTCAGTAATTGCCCAGTCAAGCTGACCAAATACAGCGCCACCGAAAGTTTCCAGGCTTGATGTTGTTCGTATACCATAGCCATCCAGAAGCCCGGGGGTCTGCCATAAATTACTTGTAGTGCTTTGAGAAAATCGCCATTGGGCAGAACCAGATTCTTCAGTATGAAAAGGATCTGTTTTAAGATCCTGACCTATTACAAATACACCGGCAACACCACTAAGACGTGATGAAAATTCACCTGCATATCGGATCTCCTGTGTCCATTGCTTATGTTTTGAAGGCGCTTGTGAACGTGTGAGAACCGGCAGCCCCGTAAAGTCACGGTCATTTGATGGATCCCAATTCCAGTACCGCCATGCAGTAGTGGATGTGAGTGTGCCGGATCCAATCTTTGCATCGACATTGACAGACACACCTCCTAACTGATTCCCTGAGCGCCATGGTGTGTTATGATCTACGATACGATCAAAAGGATTACCGCTGGGTAATTGATAATTAAGATCACGAATGATAGAATCAAACTGGCGATACCCCGGTCTTTTTGTTTCGACAACTCCTGCAACTACCTGCGCATATCCTTCCGGTTTCTGATCGGAAATATCACCGGTGAAGGTAATTTTTATTTTCTCAGATGGCGCATATAACAATTGCCCGCGGAAACCAATATTATTAAGGTCATTAATCGATTTTTGTCTCACAATGTCCCTGATCACTCCATTTCTTTGAGTACCGGAGAACGAAAATCTGCCGGCAATTTTTTTAGTGACCGCTCCCGTTATTGCGGCTTTGGCCTGGATGAATCCAAAATTACCATAGCTCACTTCCAGCGTTGCAGCGGGTGTGAACTTTGGTGATCGGGTTGTTATGTTAAATGCACCCGCTGTGGTATTTTTTCCGAAGAGAGTCCCTTGTGGCCCACGTAACACTTCGATCCTTTCGATATCTATAAAATCAAGTGTAGTAGCAGCTGGTCTTGCATAGTACACTCCATCGACGTAGAAACCCACCCCGGGATCTATACCGTCATTGGTTAATCCGAATGTAGAACCAAGCCCCCGGACATTCAATGTTGTATTACGAGGATTAGATGAATACAGTTGAACGGTAGGCACCAATTCCTTCAGCCGGTTCACATTAAATGCGCCGGTTTCTTCCACTTGTGCACCACCCACTACAGAAATAGATATTGGAACATGCTGAGCAGTTTCAACACGACGTCTTGCTGTAATGATAAGTTCAGTCAATTCTGTATTGGTAAAAAGTATAATGGTGATTACTGAATCCTTCAGCTCACTGATCTCTGCTTCAGCAGGAGAAAATCCGATTGAAGTAACGGTCAGTGTAAAAGGCAAAGCCTTGGGCGCCGGAATAATGAATTCGCCTTTTGCATCGGCTACCCGGAAAACCGACGTACCCTTGACAGATACAGAGGCCGCTTCTATCGCTACCCCTTTCTCATCTTTGATCACTCCTTTCAATATAGTTTGGGCATATCCCGCGCCGGCACATAATACTGATATTATAACTAGACAAAAATTTTTTTTCATTGTCAACGAAATTGGTTACTGGTTTTGATTATTTCTTTTGTAAATTTTTACCGACGTTTTTCTAACAATCAGCTTCACGAATAGTGAGAGCTTGTCAACATCGATAGATTAAATGTTTTTTAAATTGGCGCATTCGTTGATGAGAATTTCATTTTATTGTTTATTAAAATGATGAAACAAAAATAGGAGTCGTTTATTACCCTACCAAATTAGTAGACTATTATTTCATAAAAATATTTTTCACGGATGAACACTCATTAGTTAAAATAAACCAGAAAGGATTTTTATACTCCAGATCACTACAACAGACCCGAGCAATATGAATGAAGCTTTGCGTGGCAGCTTCCCGGCCAGCTTTGCTGCAATTGGCGCAGCAATTACACCCCCTATTACAAGTGCGAGGATTACCTGCCAGTTCTGCACTCCTATCAACGTAAAGAATGTAAAAGCACTCGCAAGTGTTATAAAAAATTCGGTAAGACTTACTGAGCCGACTACATATTTTGGTGTTCTGCCTTTTGTGATTAATGTTGAGGTAACGATAGGACCCCAACCCCGCCGCCAAATGAATCAAGAAAACCACCGGCTCCTGCCAGCCAGCTATAACGTTTAAATTGCTTTTTAATATTTGGCATAAATGCGTTGCTGAAAATCTTTACACCAAGTAATAAAGTGTAAATAGCCATTGCAGGCCGGAGGTATTTAATATGTGTATCATTTAGCTGAACCAGCAAAATTGCACCTAACACAGCACCGATCACACCCGGTATCACCAATGCTTTAAAAAGTTTCTTATTTACGTTTCCGAATTTGTAGTGACTATAACCTGAGGCACCGCTTGTAAACATTTCTGCGGTGTGAATACCACCACTGATCGCAGCAGGACTAACATTTGCAGTCTGTAATATTATAGAACTTGTAACACCATAACCCATACTTGTGGCGCCATCGACCATTTGCGCACAAAATCCGGCAAGCACCATCCAGTGAAAATTTTTGTCGAGTGTTTGGTACCATTTAACTGTTTCATCGGTCATTATTTGAAATGGTATATAAGAAAAAATAAAATGTCCGATCAGCATCAACCCGAATCCAATCAATGAATAGGTAGCAATTTTTCTCCACCGTCTTCCATTACCTCCATTATCTTTTTCAATCAATATTTGAGTAATCTTATTTAGCTTCCTTACTTTATATTCAAAATTGCCATTCAGCTTTGTTCTTACTTTGTGCAAATTCTCGATCACATCATCCAGCTCGCCGGGCAATGCTTCATGTAATACTTCTTTAATACGTTTAGCCGCTGTCGGAGATTTGCCATTGGTTGAAATAGCGATCTTCAAATTCCCTTTTTGTACAATGCTGCCGAGATAAAAATCACATAGATCGGGGGTGTCAGCCACATTCACTAAAATCCCTTTTTCAGTAGCCTGCGCTTTTATTCTTTCATGGAGTTCCCTGTTGTCTGTAGCAAGAATGACAAGGTCTTTATTATTTAAATCTTCAGGTAAATATTCCCGTTGAATAATTTTACACGAAGGATGCCTGAAAACAAGTCTCCTAATTTCATCCTTTATTTCAGGAGCAACGATCGAAATCTTTGCTTCCGGGGAATTAGCTAACAGAGAATGGATCTTCTCCAGACCAACATTACCGCCGCCGACCAGCAATAATTCCAACTGATCCAATTTTAAAAAAACCGGATAAAGCTGATTTTTTTTGTCAAGCTCTGAAGAATTCTTATGTATGTATTCGTTACTATCCATTAGATTTTCTCAATATTCCATTTTATCGATCCATTCCTTTGCATTTTTTGCTGCATAAGAAATAATAATATCTGAACCGGCCCTTGTCAATGCAGTCCAGACTTCTAAATTTGCAGCCTCACGATTCACTAACCCTTTTTCAGCCAGGGCTTCGATTGCTGCAAATTCGCCACTGACATGATATGCCGCAATTGGTTTTAATGTTTGTTGTTTCAGCCTTGCAATTATATCGGTGTAGAGACCGGCAGGTTTTACCATTAATATATCTGCGCCTTCTTTTTCATCCCGAAGACTGCTGACAATAGCATCGTTGCTATTTAATGGAGATAACTGGTATGTTTTGCGATTCTTCAACCCATTTGTATTGGGTGCCGAGTGACATGCATCACGGAAAGGCCCGTAGAATTGTGAGCTAAACTTTGCCGAATAGCTCATGATGCTAACGGTATCATAGCCTAAGGCATCGAGTGCAGTACGAATGGCAGTAATTCGTCCATCGGTCATATCACTTGGAGCAATGGAATCGGCACCGGCCACAGCAACCTGTGTCGCATACGTGCTCAACACATCCACCGTTTTATGATTCACCAATTTTGAATGATCATCATTTAAAATACCGCAATGGCCATGTGTTGTATAGCTACACAAACACAGATCAGAAGCTATCCAAACATCATTACCAAAATTCTTTTTGATCGACCTGATGACAGCTGTTGCAAAAGAAAAATTAAAGTTGCTTTCTTTCTTTTCTGCTGGCACCGGAAAAAGTAAAAACTTAGTAGCTCCGCCTTTAATACTTCGTTCAATTGTTTTTAACACAGTTGATGCGGTATCCGCCTCTACATCAGCCAGACCATTCACCGGTCTTGGTTCTGCGATTGCTTCATCCACGAATAGCGGTTGAATGAAACTTTTGTGAGAGAGCTTTACTGACGCCGTTAGTTCCCTTATATGGGTGTCTGTTCTCAGGCGACGCTGCGTGAGTGGATAGAATATTTTTTCCATTGATCAAAAGCTTTAATTGTTGGAAATACCACAGGCTCTATTCCTGATTGCTTTAATAACTCAGCTGTTTCACCGCCGGCACACAAATGTTTTGCACCCGGTTTGGCATATTTACCATAAAATTCATATTGGGAAAAACTGGTCCAGAAAACTGCCGCAGCAGCTGCGATCGATTCTTGAATTGCTTTATCATTCTTCGGCAACAATTTATAATTACTGATTGCATCATATCCCTTCTCCCTCCATCTTACAACTGCTGCTTCATGGGTAAGTATCAGAATATCTTTTGCATCTATATTCAATACAGGCATGCCTAGGGATGACAATAAGAATTCAAACCCCAGTGCATCGGCACTTGCCGTAACCCAATAACCCTGCTTTGCCAATTCGAACCATGTCTTTGTTCCTGACGCTAAAATCGTCTTATTTCTAAGAGTGCTCGCAAGTCCTCCCCTTGGGGGAGGATTTAGGTGGGGCTCCTGTATCGCTTTATAATTCGCAACAAACACAACATTCTTTTCAATTTCTATTTCTTCATTTAGCCAGTTATAATCAAAGAATCCCTTCATCACATCTGTTGATGAGAATAATGAGCCATTTATTTTTATTTCAGGTAATGGATCCCATTTCACAAACTCAGTGCCCTCTGAATCTTTACCTGCTGCATATAAATATTTACCGTTTTTTGTCGCCAATGTTGTTACACCAAATTTTTGAATACAGCCGGCGCCATATTTTACCGCTATCTTTTTCTCCAAATAACAATCAGCATGCAATGCACCTTGATTTATTCTTTTCAACACCTCAATCGCTTTTGCGTTTGAAAAATGAGCTTCTGCTACAATTGTTCCCTGGCAAGGTGCAGGTACACATTCAATTAATGGTAGCAGCATGAGCTTTTTATCAGCCAGTAATTCCCTAACAGCTACTGCATCGTCTTCACTTTTCAATAAACGATTTAGCCCGGCGGTCGCCAATATGGTAGCATCATATTCTCTGCTATTCAACTTTCTCAATCTTGTCTCGACATTTCCCCGGATCGATCTTGTTGCAATTTTTATTTGAGCACTCAATTGTGGCAATGCCTTTTTCAGAAACACGGTTGCCATCTCCTCCCGCCGTGGGGAGCAGGTTCCGATTATAATCGTCTCGCCCCTCCTGATCTTTTCTTCAATGTAATTACTAAAAACAGCTATATCTCTCGTGTCATCCCGATCAACAACAGCAAATTTATTCTGACCAAAAAAATGTTCGCTGCTCATATCTTTTAATGAATGGACAGCAATGTCTGCTTCTCCGGCTGTCAGCGCGTTAAAAATATCCTCGGTAAAAAAATCACTGCCTTCCACTGTGTGTAAGGGAATATCGGGCAAACCATCACCTTTACTGCTGCGTGCAATCACTTCCACCTTTGCATCGGGAAATGCAGATTGAATCTTTCGTCGTACAATATCAATCTGCAATAGCGACAGCCGGGAACTCCTGCCAATCAGTCTTATGTTCTCCATGCAAAATTTTTTTAAGGCTGTACGCCAGGTGATTGATGTGTTTAGGTAAATGTCTTGCCGTAATGATGATCCGCAGGCATTCTTCACCAACCGGTACGGTCGGATAATTTATGGGTTGCAAATAAATACCATGTTTTTCCAATAATTGACTTGCGATCTGCCTGCATCGAATCGCATCTTCCATTGGTATGATAGTAATATGCGAATCATTTTGCCTGAAGTTGATGCCATTATTGTTAAAAACAGCTCGTAATTGGTTTACATTTTCAAAAAAATGTTTTCGCACTTTATCATTCTGTTGAATGAATTGTATACTCCTATTTGCAGCAGCACAAATTGCAGGAGGTAGTGAAGTTGTGAAGATAAACCCGCTTCCAAAGCTTCTTATAAAATCCACGACAGTTGCCGATGCTGCAATATATCCGCCAAACACACCTACCGCTTTTGATAAAGTACCATTGACAATATCAATCGAATCCTGCTGGTGCTCCTGTTCTAACACACCGGCACCAGTTTCTCCATATAATCCTACACCATGCACTTCATCTACATACGTGAGCGCGTTATATCTTTTTGCCAGCGCTGCAATTGCTTTAACTGGTGAAATCGTACCGCTCATTGAATAAACCGATTCAAATACGATCAGCTTTGGTTTATCACAAGGGACGGTCTGTAATAATTCTTCCAAATGCCCAACATCATTATGTTTGAAAATCTTCTTTTCATTTTTACAGCCGCGGATACCCTCAATAATTGATGCATGATTTCTTTCATCTGAAAAGAAAACAAGACCGGGAATATTTTTACCGAGTGTCTGGAGGGTTGTTACATTGGCCTGGTACGCGCCGTTAAACAATAACGCCGCTTCTTTGCTATGCCATGCAGCCAGTGTTCTTTCTAATTCTTTATGATGATTAGTAGTGCCGGAAATATTCCTTGTGCCGCCGCTTCCCGTACCACTTCTGTGGGTAACAAATCCTAATTTCGAGATCACTTCTTCGTTCGTACTCATACTCAGGTAATCATTGCTACACCAGTTAACAGCAGCCCGCTGTTGCCCTTCTTCATCCGTGTAATAAAAATTAGGAAAATGCTGTGCACTCTTATTTACTTCCAGGAAATAGCGGTAAGCACCGCTGTGTTTCAGCTGTTGAAGTCGTTGGCTTAAGAATGATTGATAATCCATACCTGGTATGAGCCAGTAAAGATAAAGGATTTCCCTACTAGAATAGTAGACTAATAATTTTTTTTTAACAAAATTGTCACCCAAAAGTCATCATACTTACATTCGTTATGGTAAATAATATTTGACAAAACAATTTCCGAGTCTTACTTTTGTTTAGTCTACTAAAAAAGTAGGGTTTTTACCACACGCGATACTGCCGGCGAAATAGTTCATAACGAAATCAACGAATATGCAGAGTTTCCGCACTGAGTTAGAAGGCTCTCCTAATAAAAATGGAAAAGCCGTTGTCGAAAAAGATATTGTCGAATTGGAAAAAAAGATCCGTCTGTTCCGTGAAGGCAAGATGGATGAGGAAAAATTCCGCAGCCTGCGTCTTGCCCGTGGTGTGTATGGACAGCGGCAGCAGGGCGTGCAGATGGTCCGGATCAAATTGCCGTATGGAAAAATGACACTGGCGCAATGGAATCGCATTGCTGATGTATCCGACGAATATTCAACCGGTAATCTTCACCTCACAACAAGACAGGATATACAAATTCACTTTGTAAGTCTTGATCGTACTCCCGAAATGTGGAGTGAATTGGAGAAAGATGATGTAACAATTCGGGAAGCATGCGGCAATACCGTAAGAAACATAACGGCATCCGATATCGCGGGCATTGACCCGGATGAACCATTTGATGTAACTCCTTATGCGCATGCAATGTTTGAGTATTTCCTTCGCAAGCCTGTTTGCCAGGAAATGGGAAGAAAATTTAAAATCGCGTTCAGCAGCAGCGAAAAAGATACTGCGCTTGTATTCATGCACGACCTGGGCGCCATCCCAAGAATAAAAATCGTTGACGGCAAAGAAGTACGTGGTTTCAAAGTGTTGGTCGGCGGCGGTCTTGGTGCACAACCTCATGTTGCTATCACTACTCATGAATTTCTAGAGGAAGATCTGCTCATCCCCTATCTTGAGTCTGTGTTAAGAGTATTTGACCGTCATGGTGAACGAAACAGCCGTCATAAAGCAAGAATAAAATTCCTTATTCAAAAGATCGGTATTGAGGCTTTTAATGAATTGGTAGCAGAAGAGCAACTTGCTTTGACGCACCAGCGATATGAAGTAGTCAGGAGTCGCAAGTCAGGAGTCGGGAGTCCATTGAACTCCGAATTCCAAACTCCGAACTCCGAACTCCGAACTTTGAACTCTGAACTCACAATTGACCCATTTCGATTCCAGCTATGGAAGACCACAAATGTCTTCGCGCAAAAACAGCCGGGCTATTTAGCAGTATATGTTCGTGTACCAAATGGAAACATCAGTTCACACAGCAGCCGCAGGCTAATCGAAAAATTAAAAGAAGTGATTGCCGATGATGTTCGTATTACAATAAACCAGGGCTTGCAATTCCGTTTCATAAAACCTGAGCATCTTGAATATGTATATAGTGTCTTGGATGAAGAAGGGCTTGCGGCAGCAGGTTTTGGAAGTGTAGCTGATGTTACCAGTTGTCCCGGTACTGACACATGCAATCTTGGTATCAGCAATAGTACGAGTACTGCACTTGCACTGAGTGAAGTGATTGAAGAAGAGTTCCCGGAATTTTTATACAATAAAGAGATCGCAATCAAGATAAGCGGATGTATGAATAGCTGCGGACAGCACGGCATGGCTTCTATTGGTTTTCACGGAAGCTCATTAAAATCCAAGGGACAGGTGTTACCTGCCCTGCAGGTATTGATTGGTGGTGGAGTATTGGGTGGTGGCGAAGGTCGCATCGCGGATAAAGTGCTTAAAGTGCCAAGCAAGCGTGGACCCGATGTAATAAGAGCTGTGCTTACCGATTATAAAACCAATGCATCAAATGGCGAAACATTTTTGAATTACAGCCGGCGCCAAGGAGAGAAATATTATTATGATCTTTTAAAACCGTTGGCAAGCCTTGAAACATTACTTGCCGAAGATTTTATTGATTGGGGACAGGATGAAAAATTTGCAACTGCAATTGGAGTAGGTGAATGCGCCGGTGTAATGATCGATCTTATTGCCACGCTGATAATGGAAGCCGAAGAAAAAATCTCCGCCAGTGAAGAATGTTTGACTAATAATAAATGGGCTGATGGAATTTACAATGCGTATGCTGCACAAATACATAGTGCAAAGGCATTACTCTTACAGCAGGGCGTACAGTGCAATACACAGCATGGCATATTAAAGGATTTCGATACACATTTCAGCGATAAGGGATTCTATATTCCCGGGAGTTTTAAAGCAACTGTAATGTATATGAATGATGTACCGCCTTCTGAAACTTTCGCTAACGAATATTTACAACAGGCAAAAAAGTTTATCGAATTTGCTAAAGTCTTCCGTGAGCAGAGTGTTCTTGCTGAAAAGTAAAAATTCAAAAGTAAAAAGTAAAAACAATTTCATTTTTGAATTTTGACTTTTTATTTTTTACTTAATTATCCTCCAATCATGAATTTCTCGGTACTCTGCCAGCCATTACCATAAAAAGTTACAAGGTATTGTCCCCTGCTTAAAACGGGAATGGCAACCTGTGTAGTGCCGCCAATACCACCAAGATCTTTCGCCATCATCTGCTTACCGTCAAAGGAAATAATATTCATTCGATGTACAGGGAGAGCCATTTTCAGGTTGATCGTATTTCCTTCCACGATCGTAGGATAAATTGTCACCGGCCGAATGTCTATGCCGCCAAGCAAAAAACTGCCAGTGCTGAAGAACTTGCCGTCTTTTTTTTCCATTCGGATACGATAAAGAAATGTTCTTGAGTCCAGGATTTGATGTTTCAAAATATAATCACCGGTAACCGGAGTTAGCTCACCAGCGGTTTGATAGTTGAGTCCATCCACGCTGTATTCTACAATAAAGCGACGGGTATCTTCTTCTGCTGCTGCCAACCATTTTATTTCATT
>JAICGN010000141.1 GCA_025923075.1 Chitinophagaceae bacterium | reverse complement strand
TTCACTCACTAATGCTGCAGGTTGCGATTCTATTGCTACACTGATCTTAAATGTAAATGCAGTCCTCACCGATACCACGACCGTAACCATCTGTGCTAACCAGTTGCCGTACTCATGGAATGGTGTTGATTATACCGCTGCCGGCACTTATGTTGATTCACTCACTACGGCTGCGGGTTGCGATTCTATTGCCACGCTGATCTTAAATGTAAATCTTGTATTAACCGATACCACTACCGTAACCATCTGTGTTAACCAGTTGCCTTACTCCTGGAATGGTGTTGATTATACTGCTGCCGGTACTTATGTTGATTCACTCACTACGGTTGCAGGTTGCGATTCTGTGGCCACGCTGATCTTAAATGTAAATGCAGTACTCACCGATACCACTACTGTAACCATCTGTGCTAACCAGCTGCCTTACTCATGGAATGGTGTCGATTATGCTGCTGCCGGCACTTATGTTGATTCACTTACTACGGCTGCAGGTTGCGATTCTATTGCTACCCTGATCTTAAATGTAAATGCTTTACTAACCGATACCACTACTGTAACCATCTGTGCTAACCAGCTGCCTTACTCATGGAACGGTGTTGATTATACCACTGCAGGCACTTATGTTGATTCACTGTTTAGTGCTGCAGGTTGTGATTCAATTGCTACCCTCATCTTACGTGTTAACACAGTAAGCGGTTCAACAACTATTGACTCTACTTGTGCAAATCAACCATATATATGGAACGGAAATAGTTATACTACTTCAGGTACCTATTCGGTAACACTGGTAAACGCCGCCGGCTGTGACTCAATAGCAGAACTGGTGTTGCTTGTAAAACCAATACCCCTATTAGTAGTTAATGATCCTCCGCCCGTGTGTGAGCCACTTACTATCAACTTAACTGCACCGTCAATTACTGCGGGAAGTGATCCTGGACTAATATTTACATACTGGATGGATTCACTAGCCTCAATACCATTGGTCAATCCATCCGCGGTTGGAGTCTCAGGAACTTATTATATAAAAGCCCTGGGAGGAAACAGTTGTACTTCTACCAAACCAGTTGGGGTAACTGTATCCATATTCAAACTTATAGCAGGTATAAGATATCCAACAGTAACAACTGGGCCAAACACACCAACACCCTTATCGGCAAGAGATATTGGTTTAAGTTATGTATGGTCGCCACCGGTGGGATTAAGCTCGGCATTTATAAGAGAGCCAATATTTAATTATGACAGGCAAACAGAATATCTCATTAATATAGCCCGAGACAACGGTTGTATCACTGTGGATACGGTCCTTGTTAAAATTGGGCTTCCAGAACCACCGTTAAGATCAGACATTTTCGTTCCGAAAGCATGGACGCCAAACAATGATGGACATAATGATAAACTATTCCCACTGACAGTTAATATCAGGGAACTTAAATACTTCAGGGTGTTTAACCGATGGGGACAATTGGTGTTTGAAACTAATGTGATCGGTTCCGGATGGAATGGAATATTCCAGGGACAACCCGCAGTAATGGATGTATACACATGGACAGTGGAAGCAATTGGTGTGGATGGAAAACATTATAAAAAAGCAGGAAATTCAGTTTTAATCAGATAAACTTTGTATTATGAAAAGGCTGAAAAATTTTATGTATGTATTTGTGCTGATAACAATTCAGTCAAAAGCGCAGGATCCGAGTTTTTCTCAATTCTTTTCCTCGCCGCTAAACATTAATCCTTCATTAACTGCAAACATTAATGCAGACTGGAGAGCCATTGCGAATTTCAGGGATCAGTGGATCACGCCTGCCAGTCCTTATGCCACAGGCACGATCTCTTATGATGCTAAAATGTTCCAGAAAAAATTTCCCGGTATTGAAGAAGGAAACATATTTGGTCTTGGTGGCATGCTGATGTATGACAAAGCAATGGGTGGTGTTGTAAAAAGTACCTATGCTTCTATGAATGTTTCATACAGAGTGAAATTATCCAGTGGGGAAACAAAGCATCGGCTCGGCGCAGGTTTTGGTGGCATCTATGGTCACCGCCGCATTGATTATGGAGGAGTTGATTTTGAAGAACAATTCACAGGCTATGGCTTTAATACCAATCTGCCAACAGGCGAAAGCAGCTTATCTACAATGAAGCCCTACTTTTCTGTAAGTACCGGTTTGTTGTATAGCATCACGTCGGCAAATAGCAATTTTGATCTTGGCGTGTCAGCCTTTCATATCAATAAACCAAAACAAACTTTCCTGAAAGACGAAAACCAGCATTTGCCAATGCGAAAAGTAGCGCATGCAAATTTTGAAACCTTTCTATCTCAGAGTGTCGTGCTAAGTCTAAACGGCATATATCAATCACAGGAAACGGCGAGTTATTTCTCAGTTGGAGGCGCACTTGGTTACTATCTTCCCGGCAATGAAGATTTCCTGTTGAACGCAGGTTTGTGGTATTGGTCAGACAATGCGATCGTTCCTTATATCGGCCTTTCGTATAAAGATTATCAATTCGGAGTGAGTTATGACGCTACTATCTCGAAGCTGAGCCAGGCATCTGAAAAACCAAAAACATGGGAACTTTCAATCATTGTAAGAGGAAGAAATAAACCAAGCTACGTTATACCGTGTCCATGGAAGTAAAATCGCCAGGTTTTAAAGAATTGCGAATTTCATAAAGCATTTGTATCATTTTATCAAGATCTATAAGTCCGGCTGAAGATTTGCGGTATTTTGACCAAAAGCTTTTTATGTGGAACAGTAATTCTCGCTTTTTGTTTTTCTTTTTAGTGCTGTCAACTATCTGCTGTGATAAGAAAAAAACAAACGGAACAACGGCCACAGAGATTACTACAAGAATTGTAAAACAAAACCTTCAGCATGTTTGGGAAATAGTTTGGGGACCGGATGATCATATCTGGTTTACTGAAAGAGAGGGAAAGATCTCCAGGATGAATCCAACAACGGGAGCAATTGTCTTTTCCTCAACAATTAATGAAGTGGTATCATCTGGTGAAGGAGGCTTACTGGGCATGGCACTTCATCCCGATTTTTTAACTAATGGCTTTTTATATGTGGTGTATAATTATAACAGCCCAAATGGATATAAAGAAAAAATGATCCGTTATACTTTCTCTAATAATTCAATAACAGGTCCGACAAGCATCATTGATAATATTGCAGCGTCAGGTATTCACAACGGTTCGAGAATAAGAGTTGTAAATGAAAGTACAGGAGTAAAAATTTATTTTACAACAGGCGATGCATCGGATGCATCAACAGCGCAGGATGTAAATTCAAGAAGCGGGAAGGTGCTGCGATTGAATGCGGATGGAAGTGTCCCGGCCGATAATCCAATTGGAGGAAATCCATTATGGAGCTATGGCCATAGAAATCCACAAGGATTAGTTTTTGTAAATAATAAATTATATGAATCCGAGCATGGCCCTAATATAGAAGATGAAGTAAACATAATCGAAAAAGGAAGAAATTACGGATGGCCAACTGTCAATGGCCTTTGTGATGGAGGCGAAACTCCATTTTGTACAACGAACAATATAAAAGAACCTATATGGTCATCAGGCAATAATACGATTGCGGTATGCGGTATTGATTATTATAATAGTGATAAAATACCTGAATGGAAGAATTCTATATTGATGGCAACCTTAAAAGATGCAAGTCTCAGGCAATTAAAACTGAGTACGGATGGTAATTCAGTTGCAAGCACTTCAATTTATTTCAAAAATGATCATGGAAGGCTGAGAGACATTTGTATTTCTCCGTCGGGAAATGTATATATATGCACAAGTAACGGAGGTAATGATGACAAGATCATCGAAATATCGAAATAGCCCCTGTTCCCCAAAGGGGAACTTAGATAGAAAAACTCTTCGACTTTAGAGATACAGAAAATGAAACCTAGTAAAAAAAAGCAAGCTGTTTGCTTGGCTATTGTCAATTGCGTATTGAGGACTTTCGTCCCTTACTCACCCCAAATATTATCTTTCTGTTCAAGCCAGAGTTTTACTAATTCTGTGGTTACTGATTTTGGCCTTTCAAGAGGAAAGCCTAATGCTCTTGACCAGCAAAGTGCAGCAAGCACACCTAATGCACGGCTGACAGCAAACAACACAGTATAGTATTCATACTCAACCATACCGTAATGCACAAGCAACGCACCGCTATGTGCGTCTACATTTGGCCATGGGTTTTTTATTTTGCCTAACGACTGTAAAATTGGCGGCACGGTATCATAAATATTCCAAACTGTTTGCACCAATGGATCATCAGGCATATGTTTTTTCCCAAAGTCCATTTGGGCAGTGAACCGCGGATCAGTCTTTCTTAACACAGCATGCCCATAACCCGGAACAACTTTTCCGTCGCTTAACGTTTTCTTTACGTATTCACCGATCTGTTCTTTGGTTGGCATTTCAGTAGCTAATGCTTCACGCATTTCATAGATCCATTTGATCACTTCCTGGTTGGCAAGACCATGCAAAGGCCCAGCAAGTCCATTCATACCCGCCGCATAACTTAAATAGGGATCACTTAATGCTGAGCCCACAAGATGCGTTGTATGTGCTGAAACATTGCCGCCTTCATGGTCTGCATGAATGGTCATGTATAAACGCATCAGTTCTTTAAACCCTTCATCTTCGTAACCGAGCATATGGGCAAAATTGCCTGCCCAATCAAGTAAACCGTTTGGCTGAATGTGTTCATTATTTTTATACTTACGACGATATACGTACGCTGCAATCCTGGGCAGCCTCGCAATCAGATCCATTGTGTCGTCATAGGTAGGATTCCAGTAATCTTTTTTATTTAATCCCTTAGCATACTCTTTTACAAAATGACCTTCGGTCTGCAATGCCATTACCGCTGCCACAAACATCGTCATGGGGTGCGCATAGGAAGGAAAAGAATCAATTACATCAAACACATGGCTTGGAACATGGCTGCGCCGCTGCCAAACATTTGTGATATGATGAGCATCTTCTTCCTTTGGTAACTCACCAAGCAGCATAAGAAAGAACAGCCCTTCCGGTAACGGTTCAGATCCATCAGGAGCTTTTGGCAATTTTTCTCTTAATTCAGGAATTGAATATCCGCGAAAACGAATGCCTTCCTGTGAATCAAGCAAAGAGGTTTCTGTTACCAAACCCGTAATACCGCGCATGCCCTGGTAGATCTGGCTAAGCGTCACTTCGCCAATAACTTTATTTCCGTGTTGTTTAAGCAAATCTCTGATCTCGGCTGAAGCTTCATCAGCTTTTTGTTTGAATTTATCTTTAATAACGCCCATGACGCTGTGGATTTTTGTTCTTAGTGATGTAAAACAAAGGTAGCTAAATACGCTTCTGTAAAACAAAATAATTGCATCGAAAGTTCATGAAGTTACTTGGGTGCTTTACGAAACAGCCACCAACATACGATTGTGAAAAAAAGATTTGGGACCCATGCCGCAAGAAGCGGATGAAAATCTCCTTTCACAGAAAACGTTGAAGAAAATTTATTGGCAAGAATAAATATCGCGGCTATGATAAGTCCGATCGCAATATGCAATCCACTGCCCCCTCTTGTTTTTCTGCTCGCGATAATTGCGCCGATGATAGTAAGTAAGAAGACAGAAACCGGTGTCGCACTTCGCCGATATCTTTCAACTTTTAATGTGTTGAGACCTTCTGTGCCACGCAATTCTTCCATGTGTATTATATATTTCAGTTGATCTGTTGTTAATTTATCTTTTAAATAATAATCATACTTAAGATCGTTTGGCTTTAAATTGAGATCGATATTATAAGAAGCATAGGTATTTACGAGTTCCCCTTTGGCTCCAACTTTTCTCTCTACTGCATTTGTAAGCTGCCAGTTCATTTTAGCAGTGTCCCATTTCATCGCATCTGCACGCAGGTTATAAATTACCTGGTTATCTTTTGTCCGGTGCAGGAAAAAACCGCCAGCAGATTTCATAATTGAATCATAATACTTAATGCCGATATAAGAATTGGAATCAGACCGGCGATAATAGGTATCCTTATATCCCTGTTGTCCGAGATCTTGCCTATCGAAATATTTTACATGAAAGTTGCTTCTTATTTCATTTCCCTTTGGAATAAAATCCCTGCTGGCAATGTAAAGCAATGACGCGAGAATCAGTCCTCCAAAAACATATGGCCTCAGGAACCGCATATAGCTAGTGCCCCCGGCAATGATTGCAATGATCTCTGACCGCATTGCCAGGCGGCTGGTGGTGTAAATAACTGCTATAAATACAAACAAAGGAAAAAGTAAACCCCAGATATAAGGTATGAACCCCAAATAATACTGCAAAAAAATCTGGCGGGTGCTGAGACCCGATTTCACGAAATTCTCCGTATGCTCACTGCTATCCACTGCCACCGCAATCAGCGTAAAAAGTATCATGCAAAAGAAAAAAGTGACAAGGATCTTTTTCAATATATACCAGTCGAGTTTCTTCATGCCTCAACCCCATTAACGGGAAATAGTAAAGTAATTAAATAATTCTTCTTTGCAGTTCTGTTCATTACCTGACCAGACCATGCAAAGGAAATGAATAATGATCAAAGATTTTGTGAAGAAATACTTTTGAAAATCCGGGTGAAACAGCCATTAGTAACAGCTTTTTTTCCGCTTATAGCAATTCAATGAAGTTTCAGAAACCGCAAAAAGCTGATGGTGAACGCAAACGTGTGGGCGGTGGTGGTAATAAAGCCCCGCGTTACGGGGCTTGCGACTATAGGAAAGGGTGGGATTGATTTCTTTAATTGAATCCATAGCGTAGATCCAGATTCGCAACTAACCTGTTAAACCAGTTTTCCTGCGACTTTTCTTTTATATTGTCTACACCAGTGTTCGCCATTACCCAAAACTTTTCACTGATCCGAATTTCAGCGCCAACATTTAGCAGGAATGATTTGTCTATTTCTCCATAGTTTCTATTTGTTAGCTGTGCCTCCGCAAAAAAACGAAAATCACTGGTGCCTCTCAATAACCTGAGATTAAAATTGATATCAAGCGGAGTTGTATCGTCTTCGCTAAGGTCCGCATGTGGCATTTTTAATGATCCTCCCAGTAATAATTGCATTTTTTCCTTCATTCGTATGGACGAAGTAAACCATGCGTTAAATGAAGAAAACCTGGTTCCGGCGATCAATGAGTCTCCGGACTCCGCAACTAATGATAATGCGCCATCAATGCGTGTAGCATTCCAGTACCTCTCTTTGTAATCATCCATTATCATTTCAACACTATTGTCAAGATACTTTGTCACCAACTCTTCGTTCAAATCTTTCAACCTGAATTTTCTTCCAAAAACAGTTTGAAGTTTTGTTTTCAATGATAGCCAGGAAGAA
Source organism: Chitinophagaceae bacterium (assembly GCA_025923075.1). GTDB lineage: Bacteria > Bacteroidota > Bacteroidia > Chitinophagales > Chitinophagaceae > VBAS01. Next base: position 3,246 of record JAICGN010000141.1, on the reverse strand, counting down.
TCGTCTTCAAGTCCTTTTTTCGCAACCTCATCGTCAATTTTAGTGAGGAAAATTCTAAATTCCTCTTTATGAGTGGCATAGTAAGAAGGAAGTTGAGAAATTATTCTAGTTAGCCAAAATGTGATCAGATCACCACGTAAAAACCTTCCGGGTAAATTTGCATCCAGTTGTTGTGTTATATAGTCAGACCGGATGGGGTCAGCATTCTTTGACAATAATGAAAACCTGTAACCAATAGCTATTTTAGACGGATGATCTGTAGCGTCACTTACAGCACCAAGACTAAAAGAAGAGTTATAACTTAAACGTTTAATGCCACTTTTATAATAATCAGAAAGAAGCCAGTTCTTGGATTGTAGTTTCCATGGAGAAAATTCTAATGCAAAGTTTTTCGGAATGCCAGGTTTTCCGTTATTATAAAAGGGAGCCAGCATTACTGCAAATTTTTTAACATCACTTGGTCGAAGGATGTGTGAGGGATCAATATTTAATGCTTTAAATGCAGGAATATCCGGAATAACAAAATCCAATTTGTATTTGTCTGATAATTTATCAGTTTGTGCGATCAGGTTAAAATGGAGTATAATAATTATTAGACAGAACCAACTTACCTTTTTCATGCTACTTTTTCTTTAATTTAATTATAGCATATTCATCTTTTGAATTGTTGTCTCCAAGGTCTCCCTCCAGGTGATCCCTGCCGAGTTCAATCGAAGCGTTATACTTTTTCCCTTGGCTTATAACCACATCAAGATTATAGCCATTATCGTTGCCGGTTTTTATAATATTAAATTCAACAAAAATTTCCCGACCGTCATGCTTTGCGAGCGGCTCATTGGCGGCAAAATCATTTTTGATTTGCAGAAAATCATCGTGAGGCGTTATATTACTGTTTATAAATGGTGGCTCTGTTAACACGACTGGTCTATTTTGCTGCATTGACCAGAGGGTGTACCTATAATAAATACGATAAAGTCCCTTCATTTCGATGGTCGCCCAAAGCTTTCCCTCTTTCGGATCAAATTGAACTACAGTCATTGTTTTTGATTTTTTACCTACTCTTCAAACCCCGTTTTCGGCTTCCCGGTTTTGCTTGTTGTATTTCAACTATTCAGTATTGATTAAATTAACAGGCACCCTCAACCCGCTTGCGCCTTTCATATTAACGAATGCCTTTAGAACTGTATTGGTAAATAAAGTTATTCTCACGAAGCAACAAAGTCAATTACCCATTCGTGGTACTTCTGAAGTAAAAGAGGTGCAGGAAACAAGCAGTAGAAACCGGATAAGGGATTCCTGATCAGAGCTTTTGTTTCAATTGTGTGATCATACTTTCCTTCCATGAAAGAAAACTATCCTCCTTTATTTTTCTACGGGCCTCGTTTACTAACCATAAGTAAAAGGCAAGATTATGAACGCTGGCTATTGTAAGACCCAGAATTTCCTTTGACCGCAGTAAATGGCGCAGGTACGACTTACTATAGTAATTACTCACCTCACAATCAAACCCATCGTCAATAGGAGAAAAATCGTGTTCCCATTTTTTATTGTCAATATTGATGATGCCATTTGTAGTAAACAACATTGCATTACGCCCATTTCTTGTGGGCATAACGCAATCAAACATATCCACTCCCAGACTTATACATTCCAAAATATTCCACGGAGTGCCAACACCCATCAGGTAGCGTGGTTTATTGGCTGGTAAATGATCACAACAAAAACCACATATCTCATACATTACAGCTTCAGGCTCACCAACACTTAAGCCCCCTATCGCATTACCAGGGGCGTTTTTTGAAACGATATATTCACAGGATTCTTTTCGAAGCTCTTTATGGGTACCGCCCTGGACAATAGGAAACAGGTTTTGTGTGTATTCATACTTATCACCTGATAAACTAAACTGGTTAAAACATCTATCAAGCCAGCGATGGGTAAGTTGCATACTTTTTAATGCATACTTGTAGTCACTGCCACCGGGAGGACACTCGTCAAACGCCATAATGATATCCGCACCAATACGACGTTGAATATCTATTACTGTCTCCGGAGCAAATAAATGTCTGCTGCCATCAATATGACTTTGAAAAGTCACTCCTTCCTCTTTTATCTTTCGTGTGCCAGCCAATGAAAATACCTGGTAACCCCCGCTGTCGGTAAGGATAGGTTTTTTCCAATTAAGGAATTTATGCAGGCCGCCCGCTTTTTCAATCGTTTCCAATCCTGGACGCAAGTATAAATGATAGGTATTTCCCAGAATGATCTGCGCTTTTACGTCATTAGCCAGCTGATGCTGTGTAACTGCTTTTACACTCCCGACAGTACCTACGGGCATAAAAATTGGAGTTGAAATTTCCCCATGATCGGTGGTAATTTTTCCTGCCCTTGCCTTTGAATGTGAATCAGTATGTTCTAGTTCAAAATGTAATGTTGGCATAAACTGGTGCAAGGTAGAATTTATGAGAGTTAAAGCCGTTTCTTTTCAACACCTGTGAAATCAATTTGTAAACTTTAAGGCTGTTCTGACCTATTTTCGCAGCCGCAAGCAACTATGGACCTTACTTTCTTACAACACATCAATTGGTGGCAAATTACTTTTTATGTTTTTGTTGCCCTTACATTTATACAATTATTTTATTATCTCTGGTTTTTCAGCCGGGTGGCTTTTTATAAATTAAAAAAGAGAACAAGAAGTCAGCAACACCCGGTATCTGTTATAGTTTGCGCAAGGGATGAGGATGAAAATCTTGCCCGTCATTTGCCAGGTTTGCTGGTCCAGGAATATGGTTCTACTTACGAAGTAATTGCTGTAAATGATAATTCTGTTGATGATACAAAGTACATTTTACAGGAATTAAAAAAAACATTTAAAGATCGTTTGCACGTCGTAGAGCTAACACATGAAGCAAAATTAATTTCCGGCAAAAAATATCCGCTCAGTATCGGGATAAAAGAAGCAAATCATGAGGTAATGCTGCTTACAGATGCGGATTGTGTGCCTGCCAGCGAGCATTGGGTACAAAAAATGCAGGCGGCATACAATGATGGAATAGAAATCGTTTTAGGGTACGGAGGTTATCATAAAAGACCTGGTCTGTTAAATAAAATGATCAGGTTTGAAACTTTTCATTCTGCCCTTCAATATTTATCGTTTGCACTTGCCGGTATTCCGTATATGGGTGTTGGTCGTAATCTATCTTATAAAAAGAGCTTGTTTTTCAAACAAAAAGGATTTTCATCGAT
>JAICGN010000140.1 GCA_025923075.1 Chitinophagaceae bacterium | reverse complement strand
TTGTAAGGATGATGCCTGTGTTGAACAGGTGGGGACAGAATGGTTACTGGCACAATCTAAGGAATTGAAAGCCGCAGGGGTGCCTGTGTTGCATTATTACACGTTGGGTAAACCCAATGTTGTCTGTAATGTGGTAAGACAGCTGTGAATGGTTCAGGAATTGGGAATTAGGAATTGGGAATTTGGATTTGGTGCGTTCAACTAAAACAATATCTCTGATGAACTATAAGGGAACAGATCCTCAACTCTTCACGTTCTATTACCCGGAATATAGCTGAGGGCACGGAAGATATACATTTACTGATACAAGAAATTTCTTTATAATAGCTCGGGGGGTCGGTAACCGAAACTAGGGAACATTTAGCCACAGCCTATGCTGAGCAATATATTTCCGAAGAAGAATTAAAGCTTGGAGAAGAAAAATGCGAATTAGTTTTTAAACTTATCAATGGATACATCGCATATCTTGACAAATCAAAAAAAGGGAAACCTTCTTCCCCCAATTCCTAATTACTCCTTTACTTCGCTATGCTTTTCACTACTTCTTCGTTCACCTTAACAGGATATTTCTTTTTTAATTCAGCTATCCATTTTTTGTCAATGGAATCCTGGAAGTCGGAGATCACATCACCACGGGCATCTGCAAATGCTTTTTGAGCGGGCGTGGGATAGGTTTTAAATATCAATGCAAATGAAGAGCTGTTGTCATCCTTATTTTTTACAATGGTTGTGATTGTTCCCGCTTTCGAAGTAGCTTTTTGTGCGCCGGGTATTTTGGTGATTTCAAACCGTGCGGAGTCAGAACTGATTTTATCGCTGAAATTCTCCAGCACCTCTTTCCATTTTGATTTGTCTTTGACAAGTAGTTCTCTAAATGATCTTGCAGATGCATCGTCGGCACAATAAAAGATCACGGCATCAGCGCTGTATGTCCATTTATACCTGTTTATATTCTGGTTATAATATTCTCTTTGCCCCGTGGTATCCGTTTGAGCTTTCGACCATACTTCTCTCATCATGATATCAAAAAAGAGATTGCCGTCTTTTAATTCCTTCATTTGCATTTTGAATTCCTCATTATATTCTTCCAGGTGGTCACGGTAATATTCCATAACTGCATTTCTCCTGAATTCTTCATTCAATTCATTAAATGGTTTTAAACCGCTGCCATCACGATTATACCGGTTGGAAATGGAATAAGTAAGCAGATCATTTACACTTTTTGTAGATTCACCAACAGTGAATAATGCTGTTGATTTATTTATAGGATTTCCTAATGAAGGTGGGCGGGAGGCAAGGACACTGTCCAGATACATCTGTAGCATTGCCTGATCTACATTGAATTGCTTATAACCAGCCTGCGCAATTATTTTATTATATAGTTTATCTCTAGCCACCTTTGTCCTGCCATCCTTTTCTACAAAGCTGCGCATGATGTCCAGGTTCTTTTTATTTTTTGCAGCGGGTGGCAGTGTTAACGACATCCTTTTTACAATATGGTAACCGTGTTTGGTAGTAAATGGCTTACTGATAGCTCCATCAGTTTTCAAGGAAAAAGCCGCGGTTTCAAAAACAGGATCAAATGTGCCTACCCCAAATTCCGGCATCACTCCGTTTGATGCGGAAGACACGACATCATTGCTGAATAAAGTAGCAAGCTTTCCAAAATCATCTCCTTTTTGCAATCGGTTATAAATAGAATCTGCGAACGCTGCAATTTTATTTTTTGCCAGCGAATCAGTACCCGGAGGCACAGCAATCAAAATTTGAGAAGCCTTCAGCCTGCCCACTGCTTTTCTTTCACTGATATTTTTAAAAATATGATAGCCTGAATTGGATCGATACGGAGCCGAATATTTTCCAGGTGATAGGTTGTAAATTATATTCTCAAACTGGTAAGGCAGTGAGAATACAGTAATATACCCAAGATGGCCTTTGTTTTCTGCAACAGAGGGATCAGCAGAAAACTTTAAAGCCACCTCATCAAAACTTTTTCCTGATTGAAGCTCCATAAACGCCTGCTGTATTTTCAATTTAACGGCAGGCGAATCAGAGAAATTTGTGCCCAGTTGATAAGGTATAAAAATGTGTTGCACTTTGATATCTTTCTGACTTCTTCCAAACGCTTCACTCACCAATGCATTCAACGTCTCCGTGTCGGTCATATAGTTTTCAATCACCTGGTTGCGTAAGGCAGAAAACTCTTCAATGAAAGCAGGCATGGAATCATAACCTCTTAGGGCCGCCTCATGAATTTTCAATTTAGAATTGATATAGAGATCCAGGTACTCACGCATCTTTTTAGCCTTATCAGGAACGGGTGCCGGATACACTTTATTAAAAGCTTTCAGGTATTCCTTTGCCGAAACAGTTTTATCTGCATAGGTAAAAAGCGTTTGACCGGATAAAGAAAAAGACGCTGCAAGCAGCAAAGCGGAGAGGAATGGTAGAGGTTTCATAACAATGGATTTTACTGACCTTTCAACTTATAATCAAGTACTTTATCAATTTGGTCAAAAGGGATTTTTTTCGCTAATATGGATTTGTCTTTGTCCAGCAAATATAATGTAGGCACCACTTGCACGTCATAAAGTTGGTAGTAGCTCGGAATATTATTTTTCACCCTTGCCTCATTTGCCTCTTTTGAATTATACACATGATCCCAGCCTTGCAACTTATGTTCACCGATAAATTTCAACCAGTCTTGTTTTGTGCCATCGGTTTCTTTTGCCAGCGCATAGATTTTTAAATTTAATGAATTCCACTTGGCCCTGAAAATAGAATCTATTCTTGGCAACGTTTCCTTGCAATGCCCGCAGGTGGGATCCCAAAACACGACCACAGTATAAGGATTGGAAATGCTGTATAGACTTTTTGTTTTACCCGTACTATCCGGTAATTCAATATCAGCGGCCCTGGAGCCGAATATATTTGCCGCCATGCTATAATAACGATCAAAAATTGTTTTCTTGCCTTTCTCTGTCAGCCAGGGGTATTCTTTTTGTGAAAAATATTTTTCAAAAAGATGAACATACACTTTGTCTTCCCACATGTACTGGGGATTCAGATAGCGATTAATAAATTTCACGAGGAGAAAACGCTGCATTTCATCATTGGCACTGGCATAGGCAAGCATCCAATCCAGTTCTTTAATTACAGAATCGGGATGCGGATAAATCAACGTGGCGAAATATTCATCCAATTTTTCTTCAAAAAATGACGTGCGGACAAGGCGTTCATCAAAAAACCATGTATCATCCCAATAATGATCTTTAAAATAACGATAGGCAAATGTCGAGTCATATTTGCCACCAGGGTGTTGCGTGGAAGGTGGTACTACCGGATTTTTCATTGCTTTTAGTAAAGCAGTGATCGTGGCATCAGGGTTTTTAGTAATAAGATCCTGCCTGTATTGCTGAAGCTCTCTATCGGCCTTCATAATCGCATCTGTCCCTTTGGTTGAGTCGGCTTTTGTTTTTGAAACGGCTAGTTGCTTTTTTGCATTTTCGATCTCACGCCCTTTGATGGACGCGTAATTCTGGTATTGTAAGAACAATGTATTGTCAGGAGAACCTTCAAATTTCATGGATGAAATAAGATTGGCAGTATCGGCAACAACGGCAAACTTTTGTTCCTTGTCAATTAATACTTCAAAGTATCCGGCCTTATTAGGAAAGCCTATCAGATAAACACCTTTCTCTAATTTCTTTGCTCTTTTGAAAACACCAACACTATTATCATCCAGCATCACCGAATCAAAGATTGGTTTTTGTTTACCATAATGATACCCGAGATAGATAAATTGTCTTTTAAAAGGTTTGAAGGTGACTTTGAGCTCAAACTCATTTGATTGTCCAAAAAGACAGGTGGTGGCGCCAAGTAAAAATAGCAGTGAAAAAATACGCTTCATGGAGTAATGATAATAAAACGGTAAAGTTATTCAAAAACCGCAACTGTCCCGCTCTACGGGATAAAAAGATGTAAATAGCCTGTTAATCGTTGTATGGATGGGAATTTGAAACACTTAGTTTTGCCCCGTGAGAAGAAAAAAGAAAAATATCATTCTTGAAAAGGTAATCGTAGAAGATTATGCCGCTGAAGGCAAAAGCATTGCCCGTATTGATGGCAAAGTAATTTTTATAGAAAAGGCTGTGCCGGGTGATGTGGTCGACGTCAGGCTATCTAAAAGCAAAAAGGATTGGGCCGAAGGCTATCCTCTGCAATTTCATTCATTCTCAAAAGAAAGAACTGAACCCTTTTGCCAGCACTTTGGTGTTTGCGGTGGTTGTCAATGGCAGATGCTGCCTTATGAAAAACAGCTTTTTTATAAGCGTCAACAGGTAGAAGATAATTTAAGGCGGATCGGGAAAATTGATCTGCCCGAAATACCACCGGTTGTTGGCTGTGATAAAACAAAATGGTACCGGAACAAGCTTGAATATACATTTAGTTCGAAGAGATTTATTCCGGCTCCCACCAAACCTCCTCCAACGGAGGAGGCTTCCATCGCCCAAAGCCCACTTATAGAGAATTCAAATTTATTATCGCAGTTTTCATTAGGCGGGGTTTTGCGTGAAAGCAATTCTCCCCAGTTTGGGGAGTTAGAGGGGGCCGGAGCCTCCGGTTTCCACGCCAAAGGACTCTTTGATAAAGTAGTTGAAATAGAGCGGTGTTGGCTGCAGGCCGAGCCAACGAACGTGGTCCGAAAAACGATCACTGACTTTGCAAGAAAAAATAACTACAGTTTTTATGATCATAAGTTGCATACCGGCTTTTTAAGAACCGTTCTATTACGTATCTGTACTTCCGGCGAAGTGATGGTGAATGTAGTGATGGCCGAAGATGACGAATCAAAAAGGAATTTGTTGCTTGAACATTTATTAAAAGAAGTCCCGGGTATTACGACTTTGCTTTATACCATCAACACAAAATGGAACGATAGCCTCCATGATTTAAACCCGATAATCGTTACCGGTAAAGGGTTTGTAATTGAAACGCTGGAAAATCTTCAATTTAAGATCGGTCCAAAATCTTTTTTTCAAACGAATACAAAACAGGCAGAAAAGCTATACAGTATTGCAAGAGATTATGCATCGCTATCCGGTAATGAAACCGTTTATGACCTTTATTGCGGTACAGGCAGTATTGGAATATTTTTAAGCAAACTGGCAAAAAAAATTATTGGCGTTGACATGATCGCTGATGCGATTGCTGATGCGAAAGAAAATGCGGCGCTGAATAACATAGATCATGGGGAATTTTTTCAAGGCGATGTTATCAAGGTGTGTGATGATGATTTTTTCGCCGCTCATGGGAAACCGGACGTCATTATTACCGATCCACCGCGGGCAGGTATGCATGAAAAACTGGTCAGGAAAATGTTGGAGATGGCAGCGCCGGTGGTCGTGTACGTCAGTTGTAACCCGGCGACGCAGGCACGAGATCTGCGGCTGCTGGATGAAAAATACCGGGTTACGAAAGTGCAACCAGTGGACATGTTTCCCCATACACACCATATCGAGAATGTTGTGCAATTAAAATTAAAAGACTAAAAGTTCATCCCGATAGCTATCGGGAGAGTGAAGGAGAAAAGAGTAAGCGCTTCACACTTTAATTCGTTTTTCTCGTTTCCTCTCTTAGCTTAATTTTACCGAATGAGTTTCCGATATACAAGACCAGATACGCTTCCCCCGATAGTTAAAAATTTGATTTTTATAAACGTGCTCTTTTTCCTGGCAACAGAATTCTTATTCAGGGATATCGGGGAATTCGGGTTGCAGGGTGTATTTGGGTTATGGCCGGTTAACCACGAAAACTTCCGGCCTTACCAGATATTCACGCATATGTTTACCCATGCCGGTTTTATGCATATTTTTTTCAATATGTTTAGTTTATGGATGTTTGGACGCATGCTGGAAAATATCTGGGGCCCAAAAAAATTTCTGCTGTTTTATCTTATTTGCGGTATTGGCGCGGCAGTTGCTCATATGAGTGTGGCCTATTTTCAATATAAGGATGTACTTGGCATGATGGAGATGCTAAAAGCAACAGGGCAAACGGAATATCTGGATATGGTTCAATCCGGAGCATATTATGCTGTGGGTGCTTCAGGGGCAGTAATGGGTGTATTGGTAGGTTTCGCCTATCTTTTTCCCAATACAGAATTGATGCTTCTCTTTCCGCCGATACCGATAAAAGCAAAATGGCTGATCCTGGGACTGGTCGCTTTTGACCTGTTTGGTGGGTTAGGAAAAACCAGCGATGGCATTGCACACTGGGCACACCTGGGCGGAGCAGCGATGGGCTTTATTTTGGTTTATATCTGGAACAAAACAAATAAAAAAACATTTTATTAGCGAAGAAGGTAATAGGGAAAGAATAAAAAATAAGAACTTTGTCGTTCCATTGAACTTTAATTCAATTCACCCTATGGGCATTTACGAAAGAGATTATAAAACTTCAAAATTCACTGATAACCTGCAAAACAATGCAGTGGTGATGCTTATTACCATCAATCTTGTCGTCTTTGTATTGTTCCAGTTTGTGGGTGTGTTTTATTACTTCAGCTTTAATAAGGACCAGGATGCAAAATTCATGAATGATGTTTATTATAATCTCGCATTACCCGGCACTTTTAATGAATTTATCCGCAAGCCCTGGACCCTGATCACTCACATGTTCTATCACAAAGGGATCTGGCACATACTTGGAAACATGCTCTGGCTTTGGATGTTTGGTTATATTTTTCATGAACTGACCGGGAATAAAAAAATCATTCCTTTATTTATCTATGGAGGCATTGGAGGCGCACTCGCCTTTATGCTTGCGTATAATTTTATTCCTTTATTAAGTGCAATAAATGCCAGCGCTACGGGTGCATCTGCAGGCATAATGGCAATTGTAGTGGCCACTACTATGCTGGCACCCGGTTACCGCATCTTCCCAATGATAAACAATGGTATTCCGCTTTGGGTGCTCACAGTCATCTATCTTATAATTGATCTTGCTCTTATCCCGGTTGAAAATACCGGCGGTCATATTGCGCATCTCGCAGGCGGCTTCACCGGTTTTCTTTTTATTTTCTTTATGCGCAGGGGTTTTGATTGGAGCATTGGCATGAATCGATTCTTTGACTGGATAAATAATCTTTTTAATCCAAATAAGCCCAAGAAAAAAACGAAAGAGGAATTGTTCTATAAAAGCGAAAGAAAACCCTACACAAAAACTCCAAATCTTTCCCAACAACGCATTGATGAAATACTCGATAAGATCAATCAGCATGGCTTTCACTCTCTTACTATTGAAGAAAAAGAGTTGTTGAAAAAAGCAAGTAAAGAAGATCTGAAGTAGCGAGTAGTCAGTAGCCAGTAGTCACTACTTGCCATTCCCTACCCGCTGCTTGCTCTTTTCTACTCACTATTCACTCCAAATCCAGGTTCCCGCTTTAGGGAGACAGGGGGTTATTCGTAACTTGCGCTAATGCCATCCCGCCTTCGGATTATTACAAGAAGAACGCTTGTCGTACTCAATATCATTACGGCGGTCTTCTATTTACTTTCCTGTCTTGCACCTTATATTAAACCCACCGATTCGTGGGTGATCGCTGTGCTGGGGCTTGGTTTTCCTTTTTTATTGATTACGCTGATCGGATTTATTTTTCTATGGTTGATCCTTAAATTAAGGAGAGTGTGGTACTCCGTTGTTGTTTTGTTGATCGGTTACAAAAGCATCAATGTTTCATGGGCGTTTAATGCTCCATCGGCTTTTCAATACCAGAAAAAACCAGCGCAGATCCGTGTGGCCAGCTGGAACGTGGCAAGATTTCTTGAATGGAAAAGAAACAACAATGAAAAAAGCCAGATACGATTGAAAATGCTCGAGCAAATTCAAAAACAAAGTCCCGATATTCTTTGCCTGGAAGAATTTTTTCATTCACCTGATTCTGCGTTTTATAATAATGTCACCGAGATAAAAGCAATGGGTTATCCTTATTATTATTTTTCGTATGATCCTGATGGCGATTACCAGTTTATCGGTTCAGCAATATTTTCAAAGTACCCGATGCTTGATACCGGGCTTGTCCGTTATTTCCGGCCAAGTATTCCGGAAGCACTTGTACATGCCGATATAAAGGTCAACCAGGATACGATAAGAGTGTATACCACACATCTGCAGTCGGTACAGTTCAGGCAAAGGGATTATGAAGCCATCAATGAGATACAAAGCGCTGAAGACAGCTTACTTGCCAACTCAAAAACGGTGCTTGCCAAACTGCGCAAAGCAATGTCACTTCGGGGTTCACAGGCCGACGTCGCCCGGCAGATATTGGATGATAGTCCCTATCCAACCATCTTTTGCGGCGATCTGAATGATACGCCCAACTCTTACACTTATTTCACCATCCGTGGCAATATGCAGGATGCATTTCTGAAAAAGGGGTTTGGTATCGGTCGTACCTATTCATCGCTTTCACCCACCTTGCGTATCGATTATATCTTTACCGACCACCGGTTCAGCATTAAGCAGTTTACCCGTGTGATAAAATATCTTTCTGATCATTTTATGATAATGGCAGATGTGGAACTGAAGAAAAACTAATATCTTCATTTCATGATAATGTTCCCGCTCCCGATAGCTATCGGGTTTCGATGTTGTTGAACCCTCTTTCTCAGGGCGGTGCCCTATTTTTGCCGAGTTTAAATCTTACGTGAAAACGTGAAAAGTCAAATGTCAGACGTAATTCGTCTCGTCTCACGATTCACGTCCGACGTCTCACGATAGTTGACCACATAAAAAAATAAAATGAGTGATAATAAGAATAACGCAAGTGGATTTCAAAGCCCCCCTTTAGGGGCTGGAGGTAAGAGCGAACTGAAAATATATAACTCGTATTCAAGACAGAAAGAAGTTTTTAAATCGATCACTCCCGGGCACGTGGGCATGTATGTCTGCGGACCAACGGTAAGTGGGGAGTCGCATCTTGGGCATGCACGGCCATATATTACGTTTGATGTCATCTATCGTTATTTGATGCATAGGGGTAACAAGGTCCGTTATGTCCGCAACATTACCGATGCCGGGCATTTTGAAGAAGAAGGTCGCGAAGCGGAAGATAAAATTTCCAAGAAAGCGATATTGGAAAAACTGGAGCCAATGGAGCTGGTGCAGAAATACACCAATCTTTATCATTGGGCGATGGAGCAATTCAATACACTGAAGCCAACGATCGAACCCACGGCAACCGGACATATCGTTGAACAGATAGGAATGATTGAAGATATTATTAAAGCAGGGTATGCTTATGTGTCAAACGGCTCCGTGTATTTTGACGTAAAAAAATATGCAGGCTTACATGATTATGGCAAGCTGAGCGGGAGAGTGATCGATGATCTGCTCGAAACTACCAGGGACCTGGAAGGACAGGAAGAGAAAAGAGATATGGCCGATTTTGCTTTATGGAAAAATGCAGCGCCGGAACATATCATGCGCTGGAGAAGTCCATGGGGCGTTGGTTTTCCCGGGTGGCACATTGAATGTTCTGCAATGGCAACAAAATACCTCGGACCTCAGTTTGATATTCATGGTGGTGGTATGGACCTTTTATTTCCACACCACGAGAGCGAGATCGCACAAAGTACAATTTGCAATCATGTAGCCCCTGTTCATTACTGGATCCATAATAATATGATCACGATTAATGGAAAAAAGATGGGCAAGAGCTATAACAATGTTATCAGGCTCACCGAACTTTTCAGCGGCGATCATCCTGCATTGGAGAAAGCCTATCACCCGATGGTGGTTCGATTTTTTATTTTGCAAACGCACTATCGCAGCACACTTGATTTTGGCAATGAGGCATTGCAGGCGGCAGAAAAGGGATTGAAGAGATTGTGGGAGGCTTATGAGAAGCTGGGAGTGTTGAGTTCGGAGTCGGGAGTTCGGAGTTCGGAGTTCGGAGTTCAGAGTTCAGAGTCAGCAGTTGATCAAGAGCTGGATGCAAAAGTGAAAAAGCTTATTGCAGAGTTCGATGAATTTATGAATGATGATTTTAGTACAGCGAAAGTGATGGCAAATATGTTTGAACTGGTTCCTGTGATCAACAGCATGAAGGATAAAACGATCCCTGTTTCTGCATTAAGCAAAGAAACTTTTGAATTGCTGCAAAAGCAAATGAAAGTTTATATAGTAGATATTTTAGGATTGAAAAGTGTAACTGAAACAGACAATGAAAAGCTTAAAGGAGTGATGGATCTCCTTATCGATATCCGTAAAGAAGCAAAAGGGAAAAAGGACTTTGCTACAAGCGATAAAATAAGGAACCAGCTGACAAAACTCGGAATAAGTTTAAAGGATGAAAAAGACGGAGGGATGAGCTGGACGATAGAATAGGCCCCATCCCGACCTTCCCCAAAGGGGAAGGCCATCTACACACAGACCCGTATCATCGAAAATGTATATTTTTTATTTTATCTGCAATAAGCTGTTCACTCCTTCCCTTTGGGAAGGCGAAGTTTCGACAGACTCGGACTTAGTGACTTTGGGATGGGCCTTTTAACATCAACTAATCGTGGTTCTATGCATTACGTTGCTCATTTATCAAAAGATGAAAAATTAAAAAAGCTTATAAAGCATCATGGCACATTC
>JAICGN010000139.1 GCA_025923075.1 Chitinophagaceae bacterium | reverse complement strand
TGGGAGAGGCTAAACAAAGAGCGACAGAATTAAGTACGGTGAACAGTATCAGTAAGGCATTGGCTTCACAGTTAGATGCAGACGACCTGATAAAAATGGTCGGTGACCAGTTGAAAGATCTGTTCAGAGCCAATATTGTCTATCTCGCTTTATTAAATCCAAAAACCAAGGTCATCAATTTCCCTTATCAATATGGTGACTCAATGGCGCCGATAAAATTGGGAGAAGGTCTTACTTCGAAAATTATTCTGAATGGCGAACCATTGCTTATCAATAAAGACCTGCAGGAGTTAAGGACACAAATGGGTATTCAACAGATAGGTGTGCCGGCCGCATCTTACCTAGGCGTTCCTATTCCTGTTGGTGATGAGAACATTGGTGTATTAAGCGTACAGAGTACTGAGCATGAAAATCGTTTTAATGAGAATGACCTTCGCCTTTTATCCACGATCGCTTCTTCTGTTGGAGTTGCATTAAACAATGCCACACTTTTTGAAGATGTGAAACTTGCAAAAATGGAAGCGGAAAAATCCGGAAAAGCTGCGGAAAAAGCAAACGAAGCAAAGAGTGCATTCCTTTCTACCGTAAGTCACGAATTAAGGACCCCGCTTACTTCAGTGCTTGGTTTTGCAAAGATCATCAGGAAGAGGCTGGAAGAAAAAATATTCCCGATAGTAGATAAAAAAGATTCGAAGACAGAAAAAACTATAGGACAAATTTCTGAAAATCTTCACGTGGTAATTTCTGAAGGCGAAAGATTAACTCACCTGATAAACGATGTGCTTGATCTTGCAAAAATTGAAGCTGGTAAAATGGAATGGAACCAGGAAAATGTTTCTATGCCTGAAGTAGCAGAAAGAGCCATTGCCGCCACCACTTCATTATTTGATCAAAAAGCATTAAAGCTGATCAAAAATATTGATCCGGATCTTCCAGAAATTACAGGCGACAGGGATAAGCTGATCCAGGTGATCATTAATCTTATTTCTAATTCAGTAAAATTCACCGACAAAGGCTCGGTTACCTGCAGTGTGACCAGGAAAAATGATGAGATAGTTGTGAGCATCAGCGATACAGGTATTGGGATTGCTCCCCAGGATTTTGATGCGGTATTTGAACAATTCAAACAGGTTGGTGGAGATACCTTAACTGATAAACCAAAAGGAACAGGCCTCGGACTTCCTATTTGCAAAGAGATAGTAGAACATCATGGTGGCAGAATCTGGCTTGAAAGTGAAGTAGGAAAAGGAAGTGTTTTCTCGTTTGCTTTACCAATCAACAAAACAAATGGCGTTGCGCGCCCAATGCATCTTGATGATCTTGTAAAACAATTGAAAGAACAGGTAGCTCAATCACATATCAACATCATAGGTAAAGCGTCTAAAATTCTTATTGTTGATGATGATGATTCGATCCGTTCATTGCTTCAGCAAGAGCTGGGTGATGCGGGATATAGTATTGAAGAAGCCCGTAATGGAAAAGAAGCATTAGCCGCTGTTAGAAAACATCGGCCTGATCTCATCATCCTTGATATCATGATGCCTGAGATGAACGGATTTGATGTGGCCGCCGTTTTGAAAAATGATCCGCAAACAATGGATATACCGATTATAGTATTATCAATTGTACAGGATAAAACAAGAGGATTCCGGATCGGTGTTGACAGGTATCTTACCAAACCCATTGATACGGGCTTACTCTTTAGTGAAATTGGAAGTTTGCTTGAGCAGGGAAAATCAAAAAAGAAAGTAATGGTAGTTGACCAGGATTCGGCAACTGTCAGCACACTTACCGAGGTGCTGAAGACAAAGGGATATTCTGTGATGGAAGCAAATGAAAAAGAATTATTGGAAAAAGCAATCGCCAATCAACCTGATATTATAATCATAAATTCAGTTCTTTCGGGTAAACAGGATATCGTACAAACAATACGGTTTGAAAAAGGACTCGAAAATGTTTTATTCCTTGTTTACCAATAATATTTTTAAAAAAAGTAGTAACAAATATGGAACAAAAGATCCTGATTGTAGACGATGAAGCACATATCCGTATGCTGATAGAACAAACATTGGAAGAGCTCGAAGATGAAGGCGTGGAATTTTTAACAGCAGAGAATGGAGAAATTGCCCTGGAGATCATTCAAAAAGAAAATCCAAAGCTGGTATTCTTAGATGTGATGATGCCCAAAATGAATGGCATGGAAGTGTGCCGTCGTGTAAAAAAGGAACTTGAATTGAAAGATGTTTTTATTGTTTTACTCACCGCAAAAGGACAAGAACTCGATAGACAAAGAGGCCAGGAAGTGGGAGCAGATGTATACATGACAAAGCCTTTCGATCCGGAAATAATTCTCTCAAAAGCCAAAGAAGTTTTAGGAATTGAATGACGATGGACTTCAAAAATCCGTCTGCGTGATTAAAAAATTACAAGCAACACCAACATAGCTGATAAACCATGGCAAAAGTTAGTTTAAAAAATATTGTCGGCAAAAAGAATGAAGTAAATGGCGCCGTACTTGCATTAGTGAATCAACTGACTGAGGCAACCTGGATAGAAGATGAAAATGGGAAACCGTTACTAGGCAATACAACTGAAAACCCGAATTCCTCATTTCCGGTAAATCTTGATAATGAAATTATCGGTTGGGTAAAAGGCGATGAAAAAGCTGTGATGATCGCTAACCTTCTTGCCTATCTGGCACAAAAGGAAGCTGAAAAGAAGAAACTGGGAACAGAAGTGCTTAACCTTTACCAGGAATTGAATGTCATCTATAATTTTTCTGAAAAGCTCACACAAACAATTGATCCGGACACCATCGCCCTGTTAACACTTGAACAGGCAACACATTCAATTCCTTCGCACAGCGGTGTGATCGTATTATGGAATGAGGAAAAGAAACAATTGACTGTTCCTGCAAAGTCCGGAGAACAACTTTTTAATGAAGATAACCTTCGAAATAATTCCGGGGTGCTGCTCAAGATCGGGCTCAGTGGTCAATCTGAGATTATGACTGATCTGTCTTTGCTAAAGGAGAAAGGAATAATTGAAAAAGATGTGCAGTCGCTTATCTATGCTGCTATGAAAGTAAAGCATCGCATTATGGGTGCTATTATTCTTGTTGGCAAAGAGACCGAACAATATTCTGCGGCGCATTTAAAGTTACTGGTGACGCTCGCCCTTCAATCATCTACTGCCATTGAAAGCGCCATGCTGTATGAGAAAAATATCCGGGAAGCACGAGAAAGAGAAGAAGCGATCCTTCGCATTCATGAAGTGACGAAAAAATTTGTTCCTATTGAATTTATTCGTTCACTTGGAAAAGAAACATTGACAGATGTAAAGCTTGGCGACCAGGTTGAAAAAATTGTTACGGTTCTATTTACGGATATTCGGGACTTCACTACGCTTTCTGAAAAGATGACACCGGAAGAAAACTTCAAATTCGTTTCATCATTTAATGCAAGGCTTGGCCCAGTCATCCGTTCCAACAATGGTTTTATTAATCAATATCTCGGCGATTCCATCATGGCTATCTTTCCCGAGAATCCCGAAGAAGCTTTGCGTGCCGCCGTGGGCATGCAAAAAGAGGTGCATGAATTAAACAAAGAACGAAAAGAACGTGGTCTTCAACCCATCAAAGCCGGTATAGGCATGCACACAGGTTCATTGATCATGGGTATCACCGGCGATGAATTCAGGATGGATGCTGCTACTATTTCTGATACAGTAAATACTGCGGCAAGAATTGAAAGTCTTACCAAATATTACAAATCCCCTTTACTGCTGAGCGATCATACGCTTCAATACTTAGATGGACATAATAATTTTCGTTTCCGGCATCTTGGCAGCGTAAAACTGAAAGGGAAACATAACCTGCTAAGCATCATTGAATGCATTAACGGGTTTGATGAATCACAATTTGAAAGAAAGCTACAAACACTTTCTCATTTCAACGATGCAATGAACAGTTACCATGACCAGCAATTTGAAAACGCTTTGCAGCTCTTTCAAACTATTCTTACAATTGATCCCGATGACCTGACTGTCCATTATTTTCTTAATAACACAAGAAAATATTTGCGCGAAGGCGTCCCTAAGAATTGGACCGGAACGGAAGAAATGGTAAGCAAATAGAAGCCGTATACCAGGTCAATCTTCTTTCAATCCCCTGATCACCACATTACCGGTTCCGCTTTTATCACATGGATAAGCAAAATCTTTTTGCCAGGCTTTTGGATCATTGATCGTTGCATAAAATCCATCAAGATACTTAGTAACAGACTTAATATATTTTTCATCGAGTAGATCAGACTTAGTGTATAAACTATAAATGTCATCCTTCAATCGGTTGTATAATGCAATTGGTTTCTCAAATACTTTCATATCCTTGATACAATAACCACGGTAGCGACGTTCCTGAACTGATTTCATCAATAATTCCTCGGCAGGACGAGCATAGGGAGCATTTACAATCCCGGAATGATCAAAATCGTATGGCACAGTAATTGGCTGGGGAAAAGCATCTGTTTTTATCAACCTGATGTTTTGCAAATATTGAACTGACCAATCGGTATTACCGATCAGGTATTGGAATACAGCCATTGTTAAAAAGAAATCTTGCTTTGTTTCCTCTGGTCTGAGTTTTTGCGATGTTGCAACCGCTTTATTGCGTGTTGCCATTTGTTTTTCGTCTTCTATCAGAAAGCCAAAGAATTGATCTGGCTGTTTCTTATTTTTTGGATCATCGAGAGCTATGCGTACAAGTCTTGCCCTAAAACTCTTCGGTGTAACTAAATTATAGATCTTATAAACAAGCCATTCGCGAATAACATAATCATCCCCCGCGCAAGGCATCACCAGTTTCAATTTTTTTTGACCGCTGAATACAACTGATAAACGATTCACATCAGCAGGAAAGCTGATTTGTAAAGGCGGGTACTTACAATTTTCTCTGAGCTTTCTGAAATGCCCCCTTGTTTTCATTTGTACCGGTATGCTTACCTCGCTGTTGTCTTTAGTCTTATACGAAAGCGTGACGGGATGAGATGCTGGTTTCTCTCCCCTGTCATTTAATAATTGCCGGATATTACCTTTTAATGTAATTGAAAGTATTTCATCTGAATTAAAAAGATCTTCTTCTGAAGCTGTTTTACTAATTACATAGTCACCTGCCTGCTTTTGTTTGTCAAAAGAAAAAATAAGCAAACTTACAATTATGAGTAATAAAGGTCTAATGGCCATAAGCGAAACTTATCAGGGTACAAAAATATCGACTTTTCTTATTCCGGTGTTTGCCTTCAATTACTCATAACATAGCTTTTGCAAAACGGCCTCTTCCAGAGGGGATCTTTCTATCCCACAAAATACATCTCGATTTCACCTTTATTCTTGGCTTCAATTCTTCCACGGTGCACACAATTGAATCGCCCCTTAACCAACTCATATGTATGTTGCGAAATATTTATCTTGCCCGGAACTCCTGATTGTTCCATTCTTGCTGCCAGGTTTACTGTATCGCCCCATATATCATACTGGAATTTTTTTATTCCTACCACACCTGCAACAACAGGGCCGGTATGAATGCCAATGCGTAATTCAAAATATGGCTTGTTTGATGATACTCTTTGCTGTTTTAGTCTTTCAACTTCCTGTTGCATAGCAATGGCTGCTTCTATTACATTGTGTGCTGTGGCAGAATTTTTTTCGGGAAGACCACCTGCTGCTATATATGCATCGCCTATGGTTTTAATTTTTTCTAACCCGTATTTCTGAATTATATTGTCAAAAGCGCTGAAGTACGTGTTAATTTCTTTTACAAGTTCCTGTGCAGTCAATTTCTCCGCTACGTTGGTAAATCCCTTGATATCGCTGAATAACACCGTTACTTCATCAAAAGACTTTGCCGTAGTATATCCTTTCTCTTTTAATTCTTCTGCTACTTCGTATGGCAAAATATTTAAAAGTAATTCATCCGATTTTTCCTTTTGTCTTTCCACTTCATTGTAAGCTTTTTCAATTTTTGCTTTTGCCTTTTGCTTTTGTCGAATGTTTCTGTAAAAGATTATTGATAGTAACAGTAATACCCCGATACCTGCCAGCATCATAGTGGTTCTTACCTTGTTACGAAACTGAATCTTATCTTTTTCCAACTCTTGTACCCGAAGTTGTTCTTCAAAACTTATGTTCATATATTTTTTTAAATTCTCCGTTTCATTCAAACTGTCTTTTGCAGCGATGGCCAGTCCCTGGTATTTAAAGGCGCTGTCTGAATTGCTTCGGAGGTTATACACAGAAGCTAAGATTGTATAAACAGTCTCCTTCCCCACAAGAGAATTTAAATTTTCAAATAGCTCCCTGCATTTTGTTGCATAATACAGACTGGAGTCTCTTTCGCCCTCATCCCTGAATAAACTTGCCAAACTGCAATAAGCCTGGGCTGTAGATCCCCGGTTATTTCTTGCTCTGCTTAGCTGTAAAGCATCCAAATAATATTGCTTAGCCAATGCTTTATTTTCCTTTTTGTAATAAACATTTCCTATGCCTACCAGTATTTGGGGGCGTTGGTTTTGAAAACCTGTGAACATAGAAAACTCCAGGGCCTCCTGGTAAAAAGCAAGTGCTGAATCTAATTTGTTACGATCAAAATAAATTTGACCCAAACTATTAGCGGCAAATGACAGGAGGGCAGAGTCATTTAACTCACGTGCAATTTGTTTTGATTTTAAATTCTCTAAAATTCGTTTGGTCGTATCACCGGTCAGGCGATACAAATTATCAAGCCCTTGACGCAGGTAGACAAGTGCTTTCAATCGGTTCATCTGCGGTGTAGTTTCTTTTGGCATAAACCGCCAAAACCAGAAAGTTTTTTCGCTTTTGGGATCTTCAGCGATTTTCAAACCCTGTAAAATAGATTGATAAGACCCCGGATAATTTTTCATAATCATTAATAGGTTTCCCTTAACGCCCAATTCCGATGCTTCCCATGCTTTGAGTTTTAATTCCTGAGCCAGTAGTATGCTTTGTTCGGAAAAATACAGTGCACTGTCGACTTTTCTCTCATAGTAATACCCGCCCAACTCAGTGTAGTAAGCCATTCGCAAAGTATCGTTGGCTGCATTTTTTAATTCCCGCTTCAAACGGTCAAGTCGGCTCTCCTGTGCACTAGAAAAAACATACAACAATAGAAGCGGTATTATTATAAGGGTTGATCTCATTGTTTCATACATTAAGAAAGTGACAATTGAATAATGAACTCACTTCCCTTACCTTCTTTTGTTTCCACTTTCAGATCTCCACCATGTGCTTTCACAATATCATAACTCAATGATAAACCTAAACCGGTTCCCTGTCCCGTCGGCTTCGTGGTAAAGAATGGTTGAAATATTTTATCGACTATTTTTTGTTGAATGCCATTGCCGTTATCTTTCACACTTATAAAAACTTTTTCGCCGACCTTTTTTGTACTTACTGTAACCGTAGGTTCATACTCTGCTGCCCCTTTAGGGGACCGGTATGATTTCTTTTTTTCATTCACTGCATAAAAAGCATTGTTGATCAAATTGAGAATAACTCTCCCGATGTCCTGCGGCGCTACATTTATTTTTCCAATACTATCATCAAGATCAGTTTTGGTAGTTGTATCAAAAGACTTGTCTTTTGCCCGCATACCATGATACGCAAGTCTTAAATATTCATCTGCTAAGGCGTTAATATCAGTTGATTCCTTTTTACCGCTGCTGCTTCTTGAATGCTGCAGCATCCCTTTTACAATTGCATCCGCTCTTTTACCATGATGATTTATTTTTTCTTCGTTGGCCAATATATCATTCAATAACTCATCCTCTAATTTTTCGTCCCTCTCAGTTTTGACTTTTGACTTTTCAC
Source organism: Chitinophagaceae bacterium (assembly GCA_025923075.1). Classification (GTDB taxonomy): domain Bacteria; phylum Bacteroidota; class Bacteroidia; order Chitinophagales; family Chitinophagaceae; genus VBAS01. The sequence continues at coordinate 2,821 of JAICGN010000139.1, read as the reverse complement.
TTTTGAGTTCATCGATCAATTCTTTATTTACATCTGAAAAGTTATTGACGAAGTTTAACGGGTTTTGAATTTCGTGAGCAATCCCTGCAGTGAGTTCGCCGAGTGATGCCATTTTCTCCTGTTGAATGAGTTGGGATTGGGTCGCCCTTAGTTCATCATAGGCCTTTTCAATCCTGAGCTTTGCTTTTTGTTTTTGCCTGTAATTTCTATAAAAAATTACCGCCAGTAAAAGCAATACACTGATGCCCGCAAGCATCGTGTAGGTTCTTACCCGGTTACGAAACTGAATCCTTTCTTTTTCCAGTTCCTGGAGGCGAATTTGTTCCCGGAAAAACAGATCCTGAGCCATGGCAGCGTTTTTTATCGTATTGCTATTCAAACTATCCTTTGCCCGCATAGCCATCTCCATATATTTATAAGCACTGTCAGTTTCATTTCTCAGTTTGTAGATCTGAAACAGATTTTCATACGCAGTGGCGGGATTCCAAACCGTGCCGGCAAGAGAGCCGACACTTGCTAATGTTTCATTTGCCTTTTTTGCATAAAAAAGGCTGGAATCTTTTTCATGCTCCACCATAAAACTTTTTGTCAAGCCAAAATAGATCATGACCAGGGAAACAAAATTATTCTCCTGATATGCCAATCGAAGGGCCTGGTGGTAATATTTCCTGGCCCCATCAATATTTCCCCTGGCAAAATGAATTTCACCGGTATATGTTAATAAACGCGATACATTTTCCTTGAATCCAAATCGGTTTGAGAGGGATAGGCCATTCTGCACAATAAGCATCGCTGAATCTAATTTATTTAAATTCTTATAGGCAATACCCATGGTAGCATACAAGTAGTATAAAAAATAATTGCTTTGAGTTTCTTTCCCGATCTTTTCAGCTTCAGCAAAATGATAAATGCATAGCTCGGTGTTTCCGGTGCGGATAAATAAATTAGCAGCTTGCATATGAAGATTACCAAGTACAATTAAACGTGTGGATCTGGCTGTCTTGTCTGGTGCAAACATCCAAGGAGGCAATGGCCAGAAATCTTTTTCGCTTTTCACATCCTGCACAATTTCAAAACCTTCGAGGTAGCATTGAAGTGCTTCAGCATAACGGCCCATATGTCTTAAGCAAAGACCCTTTCCATTCAGGCTGGAAGCCTCGTTCAGTTTCTTATTATTCCTTCGGGCTAACATCAGACATTGCTCCATAAAGAACAATGCTGAATCTATTTTCCGTTCAATGTAGAAATCTGAAAGCCTGCCATTGATTTTATAAAGACCGGAATCGTTTTGGGAATTAGCAAGCTGATGTTTCAAATCATCAAGTGTGTTTTGCTGCGCCATAGCAAGTAGTGGCAGCCATAAAAACAAAAAGATTTTGAGCTTTTTCTTCACGATTGATTAAAGTGGCAATTGTATAATAAACACACTCCATTCGCCTTCCTTTGTCTCCACCTTCAACTCTCCACCATGTGCTTTTACAATATCATAACTCAACGATAGACCCAAGCCCGTACCCTGCCCGGTTGGTTTGGTGGTAAAGAATGGCTGAAATATTTTATCCAATACTTTTTGCGAAATGCCATTACCGTTGTCTTTCACACTTATCAAAACTTTATCGCCAGACCTTTTTGTACCTACTGTAACCATAGGTTCGTACTTAGCTCCCACTTTAGGGGACTGGGGGGCATTTTTCTTTTCATCCACTGCATAAAACGCATTGTTGATCAAATTGAGAAGCACCCTGCCAATATCCTGCAGGATAATACTTATTTTTCCAATACTTTCGTCAAAATCAGTTTTCATCGTTGCATTGAAAGACTTGTCCTTTGCACGCAATCCATGATAAGACAATCTCAAATATTCATCAGCCAAAGCATTGATATCAGTTGGTTCTTTTGCTCCACTGCTGCTGCGGCTGTGTTGCAGCATGTTTTTCACAATGGCATCCGCTCTTTTTCCATGATGATTTATTTTTTCCTGGTTATTAATTGCATCTTTGGCAATGGATTTTGCTTCAGCATAATTTCCCTTTTCAATTTCTTCATTCAGCTCTGTGAGTAGCTCTTTATTTACTTCTGAAAAATTGTTGACAAAATTCAATGGGTTTTGAATTTCGTGTGCAATACCTGCAGTGAGTTCTCCCAGCGATGCCATTTTTTCGGATTGAATGAGTTGAGATTGGGTGGCTTTCAAATTGGTTAGCGTCATTTCTAAAACTTTGTTTGCCTTCAGCTTTTGTCGGTAATTCCGGAAAAGAATAACAGCGACTAATAAAAAAACGCCCAGTCCTGCCAGCATTAAGTATTGCTTAATTTTGTTTTGATAAGCAACTTTTTTACCTTCTTCTTCCAGGCCGCGTACCTGTTCATTAAAAGCCAATGCCTGAATTTTGTTTTTGTTATTCTGGGTATAAATTAGCTCATTGATGGATGCCTCCATTCTTGAGTAATAATATGCACTGTCTATTTGGTTCAGGGTATCAAATACCTGTCTTAAAAAGCCTGCCCCCGCCAGTTTTAAATTACTGTTATTGTTTTGTTTTCCAAGAATTAATAATTCTTTTGACTGCTCACCGGCTTCATGTATTCTATTGTTTGCAAGAAGGAATGGAATATAATAATTATAAAAGGTTAGCTTAATTGAATTACTTTGCAAATCTTTAAGCGTATTTGCTTTTTTGAAATACATAGTAGCCATATCCTGATCTCCTTTTTGAGCATAAGCCGCCCCAATTAAACTAAATTCATTATATATCAACCCATTTAGCCTGTTGGCTGTTTCAATTACCCCTTTGGCAAAATATAATGCAGAATCCGGCTG
>JAICGN010000138.1 GCA_025923075.1 Chitinophagaceae bacterium | reverse complement strand
CGTTATGCAAATAAGGATTAACTGTTTTTATCAACACATAATCAATATTTGGCCCAACCGTTAATGCAAGATTTGAAGGAAGAGTCCATGGTGTAGTCGTCCAGGCCAAAAAGAAAACTTCGTCAGTTTTTGCTGCAGCAAATATGAACTCACTTTTCTCATTTCTCACCGCCTTAAACATTGCAACAGCACTTGTGTCTTTGACATCCTTATAAGTTCCCGGCTGGTTCAATTCATGTGAACTGAGTCCGGTTCCAGCAGCAGGTGAATAAGGTTGAATGCTTACACTTTCATACAACAATCCTTTTTTATATAGTTCATTCAACAACCACCAAACCGTTTCAATATACTCGTTCTTATACGTAATGTATGGATCATCAAGGTCGACCCAGTATCCCATCTTGCGGGTTATATCATCCCATTTATCTTTATAGCGAAGAACCGCTTCGCGGCATTTCTTATTATATTCTTCAACAGAAATTTTTTTGCCAATATCTTCCTTCGTAATTCCAAGTTCTTTTTCAACTCCCAACTCGATGGGTAATCCATGGGTGTCCCATCCTCCTTTTCTTTTTACCCGAAAACCTTTCATGGTTTTGTAACGACAAACAAGGTCTTTCAGCGTTCTTGAAATAACGTGGTGAATACCGGGCATACCATTGGCGCTCGGCGGGCCTTCATAAAAAACAAAAGGTGTGGCGCGTTCACGCAGGCTTACGCTTTTTTCAAATGCCTGGTTTTCCGCCCATTTGGCCAGTATTTCCTGCTCTATTGACGGCAAATTAAGGTGCTGGTATTCCCGGTATTTCTGACTCATGTTCCCTTGCTAAAAAGTCTGCGAAGTTAAGGAAAACGAGGGGCTATTTAGAGAAAAAGCCGCCTCTATTGAGACGGCCATTCTTTATATGTGTCTATTGGATCTTAGAAATTTTTACTTCCATCGGACTGTATGGTGTAACGGAACGTATAATAGCGCTGCTTCATTAGCTTATCATTATCAGAAGCAGTGGCATCAGGAGTTACTCCTCCTTTGTAATAGTTTAATATCTCGATCTTGGCATATTTTCCAGTTGCCGTACGGATCACCATAACCCGACCTGGTATTGGCGTTATCAGCTGTGTTGCTCCATTATAACTATACCAACCATTGCCGCTGCCTGTCCTGATAGCATATGAAGTTGGTGCATTATCGGTACGAAAAGTTGAATCAGCAGGTATTTTAGCCAGGTCGGAATATGCACCTATATATACAAATGCTCCACCAGCGCCCGGTCCACTGTTTCCACCATTAGTAATAATAGTGGTGCCACGAAAACCAATATCCCATTTTGTAGTTGCCGAATCGGTGTTAGCAATCACCTTATTATCTTCAAGGCTATATAAAGTGTATTTGCCGGAACCATAGGGCTGTCCCATTGCGGTAAGACCAAGTATAGTGTCGGCCGGCAGATCATTTACAGATTTCGTTTGTATAGTGAGTGGTGCAGGCATTTCATCTTTGTCACACGATGTTAAGAAAAGAGCTCCCGAAATAAGAGCCAGGGCAATCAAATTTGTTTTCATCTTAGTTATTGTTTTTGTTTTTTATAAATGAATAATTGATAGATACATAGGGTTGAATACCTGGTTGCGATGGCAGGTTGAGCCGATCTTTATAGTTGAAAAGATTATCGATGCCTGCCTGGATGCGAAATCCGTTAAAAGATTTTGCAGCATTTACATTAAACAAAGCAGCACCTTTTGCAAACTCATCGTCGCGGTTGATAAGGCCATTGCCATCCTTATCATAAGTACCCCAGCGACTTCTATAAAGTACACGAACCGATGCTGACCAGCCATTTTTCTCATTCTCATAGAAAAGCTTTGCATTAGCCATGTGTTTTGAACGGTTGGGCAAACCGGCATAATCACTTTTTGTTACCTGGCTTGTTTCGTTGGTCTGCAGGTCACGGGTATAAACAGATCCTTCTTTTATTCTTTCCAGGTCGGCTTTATCAGCAGTCTTTAAAAACTGGTAACCGCCTTGTAGTTGAAACTGCTTATTTATTTTATAGGAAGAATTGACCTCTGCACCTTGTGTGTACGCCTCTTTTACATTAAAATAACTATACACAGGTGCCGCATTACTCCGGAATGCAATGATATCAACCTGTATCAGGTTTTCAATATCATTTCTAAAAATATTCAGATCAAAACTGAGTTTCTCATTGGCATCATAATGGCCACCGGCATTGAATCCTTTCGAAATTTCGGGCTTCAATAAGGCAAGCTCATAAGCTTTGGGCAAGATATCTGAAATGATGGCTTGTTGTTTTTGCTGTTCTAATTCTGAGATAGTAATCTCATTGGCGCCATAAACAACATAACCGCCGGCCGCCGTATTAAAGAAATTAAGGAATAATTGCCTGAAATCCGGCGCTTTAAAACCAGCGCCATAAGATGCATTGATGCGCAGCTTGTCATTTATTTTATATAATCCAGCCAGCTTAGGACTCAGTCTTGATTCATACGCTGTGTTGTCATCATAACGCAAACCCCCGATTAAGGTAAATTTTTCACTCGCCCTCCATTCGTCCTGTATAAATGCATAACGAATATCATTTGAACGTTTTCCGGCATAACGAGTAGTATTTAATTTTTCTGCAACCAGTCCTGCTCCCACACTGAGAAAATTTTTTGCAGGTAAATTAATGTCAGTTTGATTTTCCACGCGATAAAAATCCTGCTGGAAAAAATCATAATAATAAGAAGTCTTGTCTTCCTCTTTTAATAATGTTTGTTCATACTCATAGCGGCTAAAATAAAACCGCATTGAGGAACGAAGGTTATTATTGAATTGTTGAGTAATAACGGGATTCAGATTCATGTCTGTTACACGACCATCACCGGTAATGGCAATGGTGGAACCGCTTCCAATATCCTGCGTCAAAAAATAATTATCCTGTTTTTCATCGTAGTATCTTCCGGATATACTGATCTTAGTTTTTTCAGTTGGTAAAAAATTGACTCTGACCTGCGCGGTATAGCTGCCAAAAGGATCAACTGTTTGGCCCGGCGCCGTTTTATCAAGATCAAAGCCATCCGAGCTATTGAGATTACCAAATAATTGCAAACCCCATTTTTGTTTTTTGATTGCTGCAGTAAGATTTGCATCTGTAGCATTGAATCTTCCATAACGAAAAGATGCATTAAGTCTGTTTAACAGGGCCTGTTCAGTTATAATATTTACAACGCCTCCCATTGCTTCACTACCATATAAACTCGAAGAAGGACCTTTCACTATTTCGATCTTCTTGATATTACCAACAGACAATCTTGAAAGATCAATAACCCCTCCCTGTCTGCCGATGATCGGTTCGCCATCAAGTAATATCAATGTATAATCAGGAGAAAGACCCTGGATTTGTATACCATTTCCAAAAACACCGCCACCAGCCGAAGTTGTGGCGCCACCGCTAGTAATATAAAGACCTGTCTGTTCCGAAAGAATATCATTTACTCTTACCGAACCACTTTGGGTAATTGCCTTTCTTGAGATGATCTGAACAGGTACTGCTACGTTACTCAGCTTTCTTTCGGTTCTTGTTGCAGTAACCACTAACTCCGTTAATGTTTTCGAGAACAGTGTGTCTTCCTGAGAAAAAGAAAAGACCGATGTGGTCGTTATAAGCAGTAAGGAAAATATTTTTTTCATTTTGTTCTTGTTCGGGCACAAAGATTCTCCAGCATTTAATTCTTTTTATCACGAGAATGTCATGAAACAAGGCTGAAAATTTCTTTTACAGAAAAATGACAGCAGTTTGATGATGAATCATATAGCGAGTTGACGAAAGTCATTTGTAATAAAATACATTCCATTCGAAAATTCATTTTACAAAAGGATGATAATCCAAGTTGATCATGTCGTCACTTTTGTACTTCAATTTTTTTATGGAACTCATTAATTACATCCCCATTATTACCACTTTCTTTGGTATATACTTCTTTACAGTTTTATATTCCCATTGGAAAGAAAATAAAAAATCCACACATGTGCTTTGGTGGATGATAGGAGTCTTCACTTATGTCGCAGGCACGATTACAGAAAGTATAAATGTGCTTGCAGGATTTTCGATAGCTAATTTTAAACTTTGGTATATCACCGGCGCATTACTTGGAGGCGCTCCATTGGCACAGGGCACAGTTTATCTTTTATGCAAAAGAAAAACGGCAAATATCCTTACTGTTATTCTTATAACCGTTATCATCGCAGCATCCATACTGGTACTGCTTTCACCGGTAAACCATGAATTGATCACAGGCAAGCTGAGTGGTAAAATTCTTGGTTGGACTTTTATCAGGTTCATTACTCCGTTCATAAATCTATATGCATTTATTTTTCTTGTAGGTGGTGCTATCTATTCTGCGGTTAAATATGCAAAGAATACGCAATTCAGAAAAAGGTTTACCGGTAACTTATTAATTGCTATTGGCGGCTTGCTCCCCGGTATAGGTGGATCGTTTACAAAATTTGGTTATGTAGAAGTTCTATTTGTAACTGAATTGATCGGGCTTTTATTTATTTATTGGGGATATAGAACCATTCGTAACGACAAGATGGTTTCTATTCATAGCACCCAGCAATATAAGGTTATATTAGATGCTTAATGATGCCGGGGCTTGGATTTATACACCGGTTGAAACAGCATAGTATTCAGTGAAAAAGAAATTTTAATTTAAGAACGTTTAAATAAAGAAGGGCAAGCGCAATGAGACATGCAAAGACAATAATAAGAAGAGATTTTATATTAGTTCGCTGGTCTTTCATTGGTCATAAACTCTTTTCAATCGTACTTTAGGTAAGGGCGATACGATAAGGGGAAATTTTTCAACAATGACGTTACCCGGATCTAAACCAAAGCCTCTTTCTTCGGAAAGACTGATCTCTTTAAGCCAAAAATGAAATTTCATAATTATCCTCTCCCGCAGTGGAAGTTCGTTATCCTGGCTTAAATATTTTTCCATTACAATAAATTGGAAATCGCCGACTGTATTTTTTCGTTCCAGGCTTTCATAACGGCTTGCCACACTCACTTCTTTATTGTTTACCAAATCTTCAACAACTTTTCGAAACATTAAATTAATACGTGGTTGAATCCTGAATCCTAAACGGAACTCGACACGAATTATATCATTGGGAATTATGTGGGATACGGTATATTCAGTTGTATAGGGGTCATCAAGGGTATCTACATGTATGAACCAATAAATATCTGCTCTCTTTGGTTTTTTATTTAATATAGAGTATATGATCTTATGTTCTATTTCCTTCGGGTTGTCCGCACTTGTAAGATAAACTAGGTGAGTTGCATATTTAGGTACAGCCCGGTCGTTGCTCAACTCCTGGATATTGGGGATATAATGGTCCAGCCGGACAAACTCAACGTAACGATTCTTAATTTTCCTTGCCCTGAACCAATCATACATTATAAAAAATAAAAGACCTCCAACAATAAGGGTGACATAGCCACCATGGGGAAACTTTTCCAAATTGGCATATAAGAAACTGAATTCAATTGTGAAATAAACTGCAAGGTAGAGGTATACCAAAACCGGTTTAGTCCGATGGACAACCAGATAGTTAGCGAAAAGTATAGAAGTAGCGATCATCGTTACGGTGATCGCTAAACCATAAGCAGCTTCCATATTAGAAGCTTTTTGAAAATAAAGGACAATGCCGATACACCCTACAAATAATAAAAAGTTGACTGCCGGAACATAAAGCTGCCCCTTAGCTTCTGTAGGAAAATGAACTTTTAGCCTGGGCCATAAGTTTAAGCGCATTGCTTCAGTAACAAGGGTAAATGAACCCGAAATAAGGGCTTGGCTTGCAATTATTGTTGCTGCAGTTGCAATAGCAATTCCAAAATAAATGAACCAATGAGGCATGACTCCGTAAAATGGATTGAATCCCGCTTCAATCATGTCTGCACTTATCAGTTTAGCATTGTGATTTTTTAAGAGCCATGCACCTTGCCCGAGATAATTAATAATCAGACAGGACTTTACAAGTATCCATGAATAACGTATGTTCCATTTACCACAGTGCCCCAGATCTGAATACAGGGCTTCCGCGCCCGTAGTGCACAAAAATACGCCTCCCAGAATGTAAAATCCCTCAGGGTAAGTAATTAAAAGCTTAATACCGTAATAAGGATTGAATGCGTTTAATACAGATAATTCTTCAAAAAGATGCACTAACCCCAATGTAGCGAGCATGGTGAACCATACAGTCATTACAGGTCCAAACGATTTTCCAATAATTGCTGTGCCAAATTGTTGAAGAAAAAACAAGACTGATAGGATTCCAATCACTATATAAATCACCGTCCATTGGCTTATATTATGCAGAGCCGGAACCTGCTTTAGGCCTTCAATAGCTGATGTGACGGATATCGGGGGTGTGATCATTCCATCGGCAAGCAAAGCGGCTCCTCCTACCATAGCAGGAATAACAAGCCATTTTTTTCTTCGCCTTACCAACGCAAAAAGAGAAAAGATCCCTCCCTCGCCTTTGTTGTCTGCCTGTAAGGTTAGAATAACATACTTTATTGTTGTTTGAAGAGTAAGTGTCCAGATAATTAAAGACAAAGACCCGATGATCAAATCCTGAGTAATTACCTTCCCATTAGTGATCGCGTTTAAAACATACAGTGGCGAGGTACCGATATCTCCGTAAATAATTCCAAGAGCAATTAAAAGGCCGGCTACGGATACACGATTATGAGAGAACATCTAATCTTAAATTTGGAGATCAAAAGTAGAATGGAGAATTGCAGCTAAACAGAACGGGAGATAAATCTTTATAAAATCTTTATACTGTTCAGCCCACAGATAACTTACACTTTCAGACAAGCAAGTAAATTTGTACTGATTCTGTTTTAATGGATATATTCTTATTCAAAAAAATCGACAAAGGGAAGCAATACCTGTATTGCGCTGCCATTATTGCATTAGTATCTGCGGGCTGCTTTGGATTATCAGGATTCATGGGTTATAGAGTGGCAGCCCTTATATTATTAGTTACGGTTTCATTATTAGCGATAGCTTTTGATATTTTACCTGTTCTCTTTTCTGCATTTCTCAGTGCCTTTATCTGGGATTTCTTCTTTATTCCTCCGCGGTTTACGATCCATGTCGATACAACAGAGGACACTATTCTATTAATTATGTATTTCGTAATTGCAATGATCAATGCCGTGTTAACTTATAAAATAAGACAAGTTGAAAAAATCTCAATGCTAAAGGAGGAAAAAGCCAACAGTGTTAAACTGTATAATACCATTTTGAATTCATTATCGCATGAACTGTGCACTCCAATTGCGGCCATTATCGGAGCTACTGATAATTTACAATCCAATACAAACCTGACCCAGGGAGATAAAGAGCAGCTCGTTAATGAAATATCAAAGGCCTCGATCCGGTTAAATCAACAGGTTGAAAACCTGCTTAACATTTCACGTCTTGAATCAGGCCATATCAAGCCGAAAGCTGATTGGTGTGATATAACTGAACTTGTTTATGATGTTGTAAATCGTGTTGAAGAGAATAATCCAGGAAGAAAAATACATATCAGCATTAATCAGCATTTGCCGCTTTGCAGCTTAGATAAAGGAATGCTTGAGCAGGTAATTTATAATCTGCTGAACAACGCAGCCATTCATACAGAATCGAGTTCGAGAATTGATATTTCTGTCACTTGTCATGCTGATATCCTGAACATTATTGTAGAAGATACTGGCAAAGGCTTTGAAGGAGTTGAAATAAAAGACGTCTTTGATAAATTTTCCCGTTCTAAAGATCTGAAATCATCAAGCTCCGGCTTAGGACTTTCTATTGTAAAAGGTTTTACAGAAGCCATGTCAGGCAATGTCGCACTTGAAAAGACAAATTCACATGGATCGAAGTTTGTGATATCGATCCCGGTAAAAACTTCTTTTATAAAAGTTGCAGATTTATGAGCAAGGCAGAGATATTGATTATTGACGACGAGCCACAGATAAGAAAGATGTTAGAGATCACACTTCAAACAAATGGATATGTGCCGAAATCGGCAGTGTCAGCAAAACAAGGATTAATAATGGCGGCTAATCATCCTCCCGAATTAATTCTTTTAGACTTAGGGCTGCCGGATGAAAATGGACATATTGTCTTGCAAAAATTACGAAAATGGTATACGAAGCCTGTTATAATTCTATCTGTTCAAAAGAATGAAGAGCATGTAATTAAAGCGCTTGATAATGGTGCTAATGATTACTTATCCAAACCTTTTCGCACAGGTGAATTATTAGCCCGGATCCGCTCCGCATTGCGTGATTCAATTGCGGAAGACGGTGATACCATACTTAATTTCCAGGATCTGCAAATTGATTTATCTGCAAGAACATTGAAAAAAAATAATCAATTCGTTAAGTTAACATCAACTGAGTATAATCTTTTATCCATATTTGTACGAAATGAAGGCAAGGTATTAACACATCAATACTTATTGAGAGCTATATGGGGACCGGGTTATATCAATCAATCTCAATATTTGAGGGTATTTATCGCCCAGATAAGAAAAAAAATTGAAGACGATCCCAACAGGCCTCAATATCTTTTAACTGAGTCCGGGGTTGGGTACCGGTTTATTAGGAACGAGTAAAATAAATAAATGAAAGGAGATTGTGCTTTCTTTTTAGCTACCTCATAACGCCCTTCGCAATTATATACGGCCAGGCAACTGCCTCAACCAAAAAAACTTATTTTAAATCATCCGGCTTTGCAGCCTTTACTACCAATATGATTTTGATAACCCGACAAATAAAATGCACGCAATGAGGTGCGAGTTTTCTATTCTTAGGATAAGATTTTTTCAAAGAATAATATCAGCAAAACAATATTGTATGTGTTCTCAGTTCTATTGCTTTGTGGTTTTAATTACAACTTCGCTCCCACACTCACAAAAAACGTTCTTCCATCGCCCGGCAACGCTCCGGGACCGGGATAACCACCGGCACGACGGGTGAAATATCCTTCATCACATAAATTATTGATGCCCGCTTTCATATTAAGGCCTTTTGAAAATTTATACGTAGCAGTAAGATCCACAATCGTGTAAGACGGTATCAATCCGTTGTTACCGTTTGATGTTGGAATAACGCTGTTATTTGCATCACTATAAGTTTCGCCAACATGACTAAGCTGTGCTGTTACTAAGAATCCTTTATAGCCTGCAGATAAGCCTCCGCGGAAAATATGTTCCGGGGCATTCTCAACTTTCTTGCCTTTTGTATTTGCGTCTTTATGGTCACCACTATATCGGGCATGTGTATAAGCATAAGAACCAAAAATGATCAGGTCGGCTGTTTTGCTTTTTGTAAATGCACGGACCGGGTTGAACTCAATATAGCTTTCCATTCCCTTGCTTGTGCTGCTGCCAACATTTGTGACCAACCTGTAAGATGGTGTACCTGTAACAGTAATTGTTCCGATACGATTATTATATTGTAAATAATACCCGCTCACATCAAACTGCAAAAAATCTTTCCCTTTTCCACGATATCCAAGATCAATGTTATACCCTTTCGCATCTTCCAGGTCAGGATCAACTACGTCAGTTGTTGGCGGAGCCTGCAAATTTGCAAACTGGATCGGCCTGTAAGCCTGTGTTATGTTTCCATACAACTCGGTGCTTTTAGTTACATGAAATTCTGTACCAACACCAGCAAGCAAAAAGCTTCTGGTTCGTTTAATATTTTGTAAAATGATTTCTGCACCGGTCGACGTATAGCCGTTTCGGCCTGAAGCTTCCCCTTGCAGCCACTCATAGCGGATACCAGGGATGATGATAAATTTCTCTGAAATACGGAAAATATTTTCTGCAAATGCTGCTGCGTTATTCGAAACAAAATCGACATCTCTTGGATAATTTCCGATTACAGTCATGTCGTAATCGGTTCCTGTTGTTCCTTTACCATCTGCCCGGCGATGAGTAGTACCCGTGTATAAACGAGTGCCTGCTGATAAAGTGCTATTCATTTTACCCAAATGATAATCGGTAATGATGCGGCTTTCCAAACCATAGTTTCTGTATTGATCAATATTTAATACCCGGTTATTGTATTCACCAGTGGCAGGATTGATACTATCCTTTATTGTGATTGATTGTAAATACCCAACACTGTTGCGGTCGCCGATTGTTGCAAATAATTTTGTATTCCATCTTGTATTCTCATTAACCTGGTAGTTTGCGATCAAAGCCGGTGTTGTCCACGTAATATCAAACCAGTTACGACTGCGGAAACTTTGCTGGGCATCTTGCTCAACTTGTATATCCGTTAGACCACCTGCCTGCTGACTTCGAATATGTGAATGCATCGCCTCCGCAGATAAAGAAAATTTCGTGGTGAGGTAATAAGTGAAAGTTCCAAAACCTGCATTTGTAAAGTAGCGGCTATTGTTTCTCCAACCATCACCATTGCGGTGATCGAAAAAACCATAGTAGTGAAACTTTCCGGTTTTGCCTCCGATAGCATTATAAGAATTAAATAACGCATTACTTCCAACCGTTTGCTGTGTTTCAAATTCGAATTTCCTGTTGATCTCGCTTCCATTTCTCAATATATAATTGACCATACCACCAAACTGTGGGCCGTACTGCAACGAACCCTGGCCACGAACAATTTCAATTCTTTGTACTGCCTGCAGCTGCGGATTATAATAGGCCTCGGGATAACCAAAAGGATCGGCAGCAATATCATAACCATTCTGGCGAACATTGAACTCCCAACTGCGGTTAGGACTCAGT
>JAICGN010000137.1 GCA_025923075.1 Chitinophagaceae bacterium | reverse complement strand
TTCAAGCTGCCAGTTAAAATCATCCTGTAAATGCGGAAATGCTGGTTCGGAATGTAATGCACTGGCTATCCCAAGCACACGATACCCGTTGGCAGCGAGTCTTTGAACATAGTTCATCGTTTTTTCCCGCTGTGCACTATTCAAATTACATACTGCAATAATTCTTTCTGCTCCTCCTTTGCCGGCCACAATGATTTTATCTTGCATCCGGTAAACGTGGGTCATCATCGGTGGTTGTCCTTCCAATGGATATTCATATACCATTTCCATTTTCTCATGTTCTTTATCATTCATGGATAAGTAAGCTTCCCATATTGCTTTTTCCATGGAGTCAAAAGGATTGGATTCGCTTGCAAGCACCGCATAAAGCAGTATATTATTATTTTTGATTGCGCCATTTGTATCAATATCAATAAGAATATCGTTTTTATAATCATAAACTGTTTTAAGCTGCATTTTATTTTCGGTGATGGTGCCGGTTTTGTCAAGACATAAAACGTTTACGACGCCGAGATTCTCAATGACCTGTGGCTGGCGGGAAATAATTCCAAGCTTACTCATCTTATATGCTCCCAGCGCCATGAAAGAAGAAAAAGTAACAGGAATTTCTTCCGGTACCGCAGACATGGCAAGAGTGAGAGCAAATAATAAGCTGGTGGCAAACTGATCATACTTTAAGTAGTTAACAAAAAATATAACCAGGAAACCAATCAACCCGAATGCAGCGAGTCTTTTTACAAATCGGTTGATCTGGAGCTGGAGCAAGGTTTTGGCCGGAAGATAACCTTCAATAGCTTTGCCGATCTTTCCAAGAACAGTATTGTTGCCGGTGGCTGTGACTTTTGCAATGCATTTACCGCTATCAATAGTCGATCCCTGGAATAGCAAATTGCGGCCTTCCGTTTCATTTTTTTCCACAGGTAATGACTCGCCGGTAATGATAGATTCATTTATACTCAGATCGTTGGACTGCAAGATGATGGCATCCGCAGGAATTTTTTGTCCTTCTTCCTGCAATATAATATCACCCGGCACCAGGTCTTCATTGCGTATTATCTCTTCAATTCCACCTCTTATCACAGTTACTTTTGGTTCCGTAAATTGTTTCAATGCCTGTAATGCATGCGAGCTTTTAGCTTCCTGGTAAAGAGATATAGCCGTAACGATGACAATAGCCACAGCCATGATTATGCCTTCGCCGCTGTTGCCCAAAATAAAATATAATGAACATGCAATAAGCAATAAGATAAGCATAGGCTCACGGAAAATATCAAGCAGTATATGGTATAAGCGGTGTTCTTTACTACCGCTAAAAATATTCTTGCCGTACTGCGCTTGTAATAAAGCAATCTCCTGCCGTGACAAACCTCGTATATTATCCAGCTTAATTACTTTACCGGGCATTCAATAAATGGGGTTTTTATAATTTGGTTCAGACCATCGGATAAGCAATCATTAGCCACTTACCAGTTTGGCGGGGTGTTTAATATACTGTTCCCAAAAAATTCATCGCAACATTACCGGCTTAAGATTTTCAAAGGAGGCACGAGATTATGCCCACACCTTCCTTTATGCCATTGTGACGTGTGATTTAATCAAAATTACCTTTTGCTTTTACCGATATCGGTGAGTACTGTCATCAAAACCTTTGATTATACTCATTCAGAAGGGACTTGACCGTTGCAATTATTTGGTCTGCTTAAAATGGGCCTTACTTCCTGACAAACATACTCTACCAAAATCAAGATAATAAATGATCACTATCATTCCATTTTTTTTCATTGTCTGTTAAATTTATTGTAGCCTTTAAGTTTTTTTCATTCAAATGATCAACATTGAATCAGCAAACGGAGAATAAAAAAAATCTTTTACCGACAGGAAAGATAAAACAGTATTTTATTGAGGTATATGAGGTAGCGCGGTTTATTACCAGGTTCTTCAAAGAAATTTTTTTGCCTCCCTACGAGTTCAAAGAAATTATCAGCCAGTGCTATAGCATAGGATATAAATCGCTAGCATTGATATCCGTCACGGGCTTTATCACCGGGATTGTTTTTACAGCCCAGTCTCGTCCTTCTCTTGCAGATTTTGGCGCTACCTCCTGGCTTCCTTCATTGGTAGGCATTGCTGTCATCAGAGCCCTCGCTCCTTTAATCACCGCATTGATAGCCGCCGGTAAAACGGGCTCCAGTATTGGTGCAGAACTAGGCTCAATGAAAGTAACCGAACAAATTGATGCCATGGAAGTTTCAGGTACGAACCCTTTTAAGTTTTTGGTAGGCAGCCGTATTGTTGCAACAACCCTAATGATTCCCGCACTTACCATGTACAATGGTCTGGTGGCTATGTTTGGCAGTTATCTAAATGTACATGCCAATGAAATGACAAGTATGAAGTCATTTTTCCAGGACGCGTTCAGCAGTATTTCATTTCTTGACATTTATGCTTCGGTGGCAAAAGGAATTGTGTATGGATTTACTATCGGCGTTACAGGATGTTATAAGGGATATAATACAACGCAGGGAACACAAGGTGTTGGAAGAGCCGCGAATTCTGCAGTAGTGATTTCTATGTTCTTGATTTTTATTGAAGAGATGATAATAGTGCAGATTGTGAATAGCATAAGGTAAGTATAATATGAAAAAGGAACCAATCAGGATAGAAAAGAATGACGTTGTGATTTCCATTGATGACCTGGGGAAATCTTTCGGGTCCTTGCAAGTATTGAGATCACTGAGCCTGCAGGTATATAAAGGTGAAAATATGGTATTGCTCGGCCGGTCTGCCAGCGGAAAATCTGTTCTTATAAAAATTATCGCAGGACTTATGTTTTCTGATAAAGGGTCAGTCAAAGTGTTAGGACGGGAAGTTGGTCAACTCAGTACAAAGGAGCTTGATGTATTGCGATTGAAGATTGGCTTTTCGTTCCAGGGAAGTGCCTTGTATGATAGCATGACAGTGAGGGAGAATCTCGAATTTCCCTTAATCCGAAATAAAAGACATTTAACCAGGCACGAAACAGACAGAGCAATTGAAGGAGTGTTGCAGGACGTGGGTTTATTGGAAACAATAGATCAATGGCCATCTGAATTATCGGGGGGACAGAAAAAGAGGGTTGGGATTGCACGTACACTGATATTGAGACCGGAAATAATGCTGTATGATGAACCAACATCAGGCCTGGATCCGGTGACGAGCCTTGAGATCATCAATTTAATTAATGAAGTGCAGAAAAAATATGATACCAGTTCTATCATCATTACACACGACCTGACCTGTGCAAAATTTACGGGTGAACGCATTGCGGTGTTACTCAACGGCACAATTGGAAGGCTGGGAAGTTTTGACGAGGTGTTTGACACAGATGATCCTGCTATCAGGGGTTTTTACAATTATAATTTTATTAAAGATTCTTAATGGAAAAAAGGAAAAACAAGAATGCATTCATAGTTGGCGTGTTCATTTTGATCGCCATTCTGATTTTTGTCGTGCTGATCTTTACACTCGGTGGAGAGAAGAAGAGTTTTACAAAAAAATTTCCAATTAAAGTTGTATTTACAGATATCAATGGATTAAAAGAGGGCAATAATATCTGGTTCTCCGGAGTAAGAGTTGGCACCGTTAAAAATATTCATTTGAAAGGCGCTTCGGAGGTGGAGGTAACCTTAAATATTGATGAAAAGGTTCGTTCTTTTATTCACAAAGACGCGACAGTTAAAATAAGCTCAGAGGGTTTGCTGGGGAATAAACTTGTGGTTCTTTCCGGAGGTAGTTCTACCTCATCAATCATTGAGAATAATGATTACGTGACTGCCCAGGTAATTTCTCCTAATGATGATATCATGGTATTGCTGAAGGCAGCAGGTAAAAACTTGCTGGACATCTCGGGTAACATCAATGAAGTGAGTAAGAAGATAAATGAGGGAGAAGGCACTATAGGTAAATTGATCAATGATCCTTCCGTATTGAATACCTTGCAGGCGTCCCTTTCAAATTTTAAAACTGTTTCGGCTACGAGCAAAAAAGTCGTTGCCAATATTGAAGGGTTTGCAGAACGCATGAATACAGAGGGCTCGTCGGTAAACAAACTATTAAACGATACACTTATTTACGACAGCATCAATGCCATCTTATCAGACATAAAGGAAATCGCTGTTACAGCCGGAGCAGTTTCCAATAACATAAAAATCTTTGCTGAGAATATAAAAAATGCCAGCAGTTCATTGCAGGATACGAACAACACAGCAGGTATGATTCTTCATAGCAAGCAATTCGCTCAACAATTACAATTAATCATTAATAACCTTCAAGATGCAAGCCATAAAATGGATGAAGACCTTGAGGCCATTCAACATAATTTTTTATTCAGGGGCTATTTTAGAAAGAAAGAGAAAAGCCAACTTCCTGTAAATTCACCAAACTAAGTATGAAAAATAGTATAACAACGTTCTTCATCTTTGGTTCATGTCCGCCATTAAAATAAGATAATAAAAATGCCCGGCCGTCTGTAGTGTTTTTTTCTTTTTAATAAAATACAATAAATGCTGGCCCGAGTTTACGACTTA
Source organism: Chitinophagaceae bacterium (assembly GCA_025923075.1). Classification (GTDB taxonomy): domain Bacteria; phylum Bacteroidota; class Bacteroidia; order Chitinophagales; family Chitinophagaceae; genus VBAS01. The sequence goes on along the minus strand of JAICGN010000137.1, from coordinate 6,546 downwards.
GCATCTATCAATAAAATTATTTGCTAAGGGAGAAGATCAGCAAGGCAAATGACCGATATCATTTTGCCCGGTTTGTATGGGTTTTAAATTTGTCTTGAAGCAAATAATAGGTCGAAGTATGGCGATTCTTATTTTCTTTATTGCGCATTGGTTTTTGTCTTTATTTACACAAACTTTTTTTTATCACCGGTATGCATCTCATGCTGCATTTACGATGAGCAGATCATGGGAACGTTTTTTTTATATCCTTTCCTATGTCACGCAGGGTTCATCATACATGAGTCCACGAGCTTATGCCACTATGCACCGTATGCATCATGCTTATACGGATACCGAAAAGGATCCTCATTCACCGAGGCATACAAAAAATGTTTATGCAATGATGATGCGTACCAATAAGATATACCTGGGTATCTACAATCATACATTAGCAGTAGAAGAAAAATTTATGAAAAATGTACCGGACTGGCCGGGGTTTGATAAATGGGCACTTACATGGAAGTCATCCATTTTCTGGAGCGTGGCTTATATTGGCTACTATCTGTTGTTTGCAACCGCGTGGTGGATGTACCTGCTCATCCCGGTCCACATTTTAATGGGGCCCGTGCATGGCACCATTGTCAATTGGTTTGCTCATAAATATGGTTACAGGAATTTTAATGTGAATAATACATCGAAAAATTTATTACCAGTGGATGTAATAATGCTTGGAGAAGCTTATCACAATAATCATCATAAATATCCATCCAGTGTAAATTTTGGCGGTGTGAGATGGCATGAAATTGATCCTATCTATCCAATTATCCGCTTATTACATTGGCTGAAAATAATCAGGATTAAAAACATTTCACTTAAGCGGGTTGAGGTTGAGTTTTAAAAGTGGGAATTTGTCAACTTAGGACAGGCATCTCATCGGAATTGGGTAAAGGAACACGTTTCATTCTCTTATTCGAGAAAAATTATCAGCAAACTATTCAGCAAGGGGGAACCAATACAATGTTTTCATACATTGAACATTAAAATAACTTATGAATAATTTACTTTACATCATTGCCGTTTTTCTCATAATTGTATGGCTGGTGGTTTTTTTTGCGTTTGATAACAGGAGGACTCATTGACACTTTGCTGGTCATTGCAGTTGTAGTTATAATACTAGGAATAATCAGGGGCAATTGAGGTCTCTAAGCTTTATTTTGCATTCCCCATAACTAAAAAAAATAAATTATGGAAGGATTTAAAATCAGTATCGAAAATGCCACGGTGAGCAATGACAATTTCCGGAAAGTATTGTACACTTCCAAACACAGCCAGTTGGTACTCATGAATCTTAAACCAAAAGAAGAGATAGGGGAAGAAACTCATCCTGACAATGACCAGTTTTTTCGCATTGAAACCGGTAATGGAAAGTGTTTCATCGATGGCAATGAATACGACATAAAAGACGGGGATGCTATTGTTATCCCGGCAGGAGCAAGGCACAATATCATGAACATAGATACTGCTGCAGAATTAAAGATGTATACTATTTATGCACCGGCACATCATAAAGATGGTATAGTACGTTCAACCAAACAACAAGCTGAAGCCAATGGGGAAGAGTTTGATGGTAAGACAACAGAATAGGTTTGCAGTTTTCTCTTCATGAATAAATTACAACGTCATTTAAAAGGGAAGCTCTGTCAATCCAAGTCACTTATTGTATTTCATTCTGTAGAATCAGAGAAATAAGTTAATCGAAAACCTACCCAACCTCGTTTTGTATTAGTGTGAAGTAACTGATACATTTGTCATTGTAGTAATATTTAATCAGAAGATAATTACTAGGTAAAGTTGCGTACCCAACTAAAGATAAGTGTTACACATTCCTGAAAAAAGGTTGTATAATTTACGTATTTTATGTAGTAAAAATATTAGCAACTTCTCAGTGAAATGATTTTTTATTTCTTACTCCTCGTATCCGCTTTTGATAATAGTTGAAATCATTTTGAACTGCTCGTTTGCGTTGAATGAATGTGGTGCGTGTGCTGGTATTACAATACCTTCTCCGGGTTTAAGCATGTATTTTTTGCCATTAATGACGACTTCCGCTGCGCCGTCTATTATCTGAATGTAGGTGTCGAAAGGAGATTTTTTTTCCGCTAATTCTTCGCCAGTGTCAAGAGAGGTGACGCTGATGTTTCCAGTACTCTTTTTGATAATGGTCTTGCTTACCACCGAGTTAGGCACATACTCAATGATTTCAACTATGATATGAACTTTTGTTTTTTCTACTTCCACGGGAGCAATATTTTTTCTTTCACTAGCAGGATCAGGGCTATTTTTCCTGTCTTTTTTCATTATCGCTTAATTTAAAATGTTCTGTAAAGGTCTGTAAATTCACCATGATAAAGTTATACAGCTTTGCGAGCGGTTTATATAATTTACATATTTGAAAGAGCTGTCAAACAGAAAAAAATTACAAATTATCAAGAGCAATAAGGTTTTTTTGTTTCATCTTCTTAAAATAAGAAGGCGATAACCCGGTAATTTTTTTAAACTGGTTGGACAGGTGTGGTACGCTGCTATAGTGAAGCTTCCGGCAGATCTCAAAAAGGGTAAGGTCATTGTACGCGAGCAATTCTTTTACACGTTCTATTTTATGAGAAATGATAAAGTGTTCGATAGTTGTACCCGTTACCTCTGAAAAGAGATTAGACAGATATGTGTAGTCATAATTAAGTTTTTCGCTCAGGTAAATGGAGAATTTTACAACGGGCTGTTCATTTGAATGGTGGATCATTTCAATAATCGTAATCTTTATTTTTTCAACTAGCAGGCTTCTTTTATCTTCCAACAGCTCAAGCCCATATTGGAATAGAATATCTTTAAGTTGGTTTAGTTGAATTTCAGTTAGATCCTCCCTGATTTCTGCTTCGCCTAATTGAACATAGTTGTAATGCACCCCCAGATTTTCCAAAACCGACTTCACTATCATTTTACAACGAATGCTTACCATATTTTTGATGAAAAGTTTCATTGCTCATTCATCAGTTTGAAGTTATTATATAGACAGAAGCCCCTCGCCGGAGAATTTAATCCGGCAATTTTGTGAATGTATTATTGTTTTACAAGAGTAACGTTTGATGATTGTTTTAACAATGATCAATATCGTAAAGAACAATGATTGGTATCATTTGTAGTTATTCTCCTTTGTTTATGGCAGTTAGAAAAATAAAAAGAACATCCCCTTTCTCTTTCCCGAACGAACAACTTGAAATGATTGGGATCATAATTGAACAGGATATAAATCATGGCAATGCCACATATGTATTCAATAACTTTATTTTGTTATAATAAATAAATTTTATGGGAAACATATTGTATATAATCGCAGTTATCCTTATCATCGGATGGCTGGTTGGTTTCTTTGCATTTCATGCAGGAGGACTCATTCATATTCTACTTGTTATTGCACTAATTGTCGTTATCGTTAGATTTATACAGGGAAGAAAAGTCTTGTAAAAATTTCAAGAAAGCTCTGCACAAACTTGATAAATAGTATATCAATTTCTTTATCTGTCAATGACTAATGAATGGCAGATTATATAACAAAATTTAAAAAAATGAAAAGGATATTTTTATTTCTCTTGTCTGCTATTCTTATTGTCAGCTGTACACAAAACCTTGTAACAGGCCGCAAACAATTAGATTTGGTGTCAGAGTCGGAATTACAGACCCTGGCCAGCCAGCAGTACCAAACTTTTCTGAATGAAAATAAGGTAGTCAGTGCCAATAACAATAGAGATGCTGAAATGGTGCGCCGGGTAGGCTCCCGTATTTCCGCCGCTATCACCGCATTTTACAATAAGGCAGGATATACTTCTGTTTTAGACGGTTACCATTGGGAGTTTAACCTGGTGGATAATAAAGAAGCAAACGCCTGGTGCATGCCCGGCGGAAAAGTGGTTGTTTATACCGGTTTGTTACCTCTTTCACAAAATGAAGCAGGACTAGCTATTGTAATAGGTCATGAGATAGCCCACGCAGTTGCACAACATGGTAGTGAAAGAATGAGCCAGGGTTTATTGCAACAATTAGGTGGGGTCGCCCTTCAGGTTGCCATAGCGAATAAGCCAACCGAAACACAGAACCTTTTTATGACTGCCTATGGTATTGGAAGTACAGTGGGTGGCATATTGCCCTTCTCACGAAAAGAAGAAACCGAAGCAGATAAATTCGGACTATATTATACCGCAATGGCTGGCTACAACCCACAGGAAGCAATTCCTTTTTGGGAAAGGATGTCAAAAGCCGGAGGTGAACAACCACCTGAGTTTTTAAGTACTCACCCTGCTGATGCCACAAGAATAGAGGCAATAAAAGCAAATATGCCCCAGGCGCTGAAATATTATAAACCAATAAAACAATAAATTTTGTCCAGCTATGGTCTCACACAATAGCATCGACAATGCTGAAATGGTTTTAGTCATAAACAGGGCTCAGCTCAAAATTTTTTTGCATTTACAATCTAAAACCAACTTCTATGAATACACTTTGGTCACACATTCGCGGAGTAACCAGCGCATCAAGCTAACTAATAATTTCAATGAAACGCGGTACGATCATTTGCAAAATTGGAAGTTACCCAAACAGCAGCAGTTTGTAACTCGGCACGATCCTTACAAAGACCTTCTATTTATATTTTGCCTACCGGATAGTTATTATCAGTGTAATTTCTGATTTTAGTGATTTGTAAAATTTATGCTGGGGGATGAATTTATGACAAACGGAAATTTTATGCTAACAACACTAAAGTTTGTTTGCAGCGATCATCAACAAAAGAGTATTTTACATAGAGAAAGATAAAGATCTATTATACCAGCTGACTAATTGAGAATTTAATTACGTAATTAAATATTGGCTACACTATAATAACTTATATTAGACTCCTATCCTAAAGAATCTAGCCCAGGTATCTGCCAATTAAACTAATTAAATCATCAGGTTCAAATGGTTTAACTACAAAGTCTGTGGCTCCCAATTGCAGACCTTTTTGAATATCACTTTTTTCACTAAAGGCAGTAAAAAAAATAAATGGAGTTGAAGTCAGTCCATAATCTTCCCTGACAACTTTTAAAAATTCATAACCATCCATTTCGGGCATAGCTATATCGCATAATATGAGGTCAGGGGCTCTTTCGCTTAACATCTTGAGGCCATTCTTTCCCCGGTTCGTAGCAAGAACTTTGTAATCGGCCAGTTCGAGCAATTCTGCCGTATTTTCCCGAATAGGATCATTGTCCTCAATTAATAAAATGAATTTTTTCATCGGAGTAGGCCTATTTAAGCAGGTCTTAAATAATCCCTAAGCTACTACATTTTGGCGGATCGGTGTTGTAATCCTATTTGGCAGGTAAAGAACCACCTTGGGAATAAGGATGATCATTTAGTTGGGATCCAGCCGATTAGAGCATCGGACATGCTTTTAAATCAGACGTCTCTTATCGGAATATCTATCGATATCAACCTGAGCCTTGTTCTGGTAACACTTGACCACTGTCATATCCTGAAACATAAAAGATCATCATGTCTGATTTGTTGCCAAGTATATCTTCACGATGTAATTCTTTCTTTAACCAACGAAATCTTTTTTATGAAACCATCACTTTTTGTTTCTTCTGTCATGAGCAATATCAACTTGCCAAAAACCAAATTGGAAGGAGCTGCCAACAATTATAGAAAAAATAATTTAAACCGCCTCTTCCCTAACAATTTTGATCTGCCAGGATATGAAAGTATTGTATGGAAGTTTATTAAAACTACAGGAACAGGCAATGTAAAAATGGTTCTTGCCAACAAACAGAACAACAACGTAATTTGCCTGGCAATACCTGCAATGGCAAATTTTCTGGCAATATGCACAAAAGGGCGTTCAGGAAATTTTGGATTTGAATTTGGCATTTCGTTATCATAATCATTGGATGTGATAAATATTTCGTTGCATTTTAAACAATGGGGCTGAGATGAAAGAATTGGAGCTTTGGCTGCCGGCTGCATTAGTGCTATGATTCTCCTGCTGCGTCCCATCCTGATGCTGCATCCGTTTCAACTATCAGTATAATTTCTGATTTTCATCATTTGTAAAATTTGTCCTGCCCGATACATTTGTGGCAAATGAAATTTTATGCTAACAACACTAAAGTTTGTTTGCAGCGATGATCAACAAAAAAGATTCGCGGTAGCAGTACGTAAAAATGTAAATGATTATTTCAGGCTTGAGGGCATTTCAACGAAAGGTAACCTGGCAATGGTCCTTCAAACAATAGCCATGTTATCCCTTTACATCATTCCGTTTCTTCTGGTGGTGACAATACCTATGGATGGATGGGTTGCTCTGGTGATGGCCGTTATCTCGGGCATCGGGATGGCCGGCATTGCCATTAGTGTAATGCAAGATGCCGTGCAAGGTTCTTATTCCAAGAAAGAAGGGGTAAATAAAATGTTAGGAGGAACCATCTAACTATTGGGCCGAAATGTTTTTAACTGCAAAATACAGCATAACAAGCA
>JAICGN010000136.1 GCA_025923075.1 Chitinophagaceae bacterium | reverse complement strand
GTAACAGATAAAGCATATTGCGTAGGTTCAACTGCCCCATCAATTGTATTCAGCAGCAATATATCTGGCTCTACATTTTCCTGGAGCAGAACAAATGAAGCGATTGGAATCGGTGCCACCAATGGTACTGGAAACATTCCTTCATTTACAGCCACAAATGCAGGAACCACACCATTAACATCCATAGTCACTGTTGTCGCTTCAAGTGGAAGCTGTACCGGTTCACCCATACAGTTTACAGTTACTGTGAATCCGTTGCCAACAGTAACGTTGGCGCTGCCATTTGATACTTTATATAAGAACTCCCCTGTGCAAACACTCAGTGGCGGTTCTCCAGTCGGAGGCTCATACTCCGGAACAGGTATCAGTGGCACACAGATTGCCCCTGGTGCATTTGTATTGGGCAGCTACCAGGTTACTTATACTTTCACGAACGCCAATGGATGTACAAACCGTGCATTTGATCAATTCGCCATTATTGAAAAAACAGATAATGTGAATGTATTCCCTAATCCCGGCGATGGTAATATAGTGATAACAACAACCCCGGATATGATCGGAAGTATGGTGACCATGTATAATGCTTCAGGAATGAAGGTGACTACATGGACAATTACGGGAAGGCGGCAGCAGTTCAACTTCACCAAGCTGGCGGTTGGTCTGTATTCCTTGTTAATCCGGCAAGGTCAAACAAGTATTTTAAAACCGGTCATCATTGTAAGATAAAAACTGGCTATTCAAAACCGTCCCACTTCTTTAAAAAGGTGTGGGACGGTTTACAAAAAGGATTGCAATGGCCGTACATGCGCTTTCAAAAAATGGGGTTATCCTGAAATGATCAGAAATAGTAAAAAAGATTTTTAATTCATTTCATTTTTCCTGAATCTTGTTCTGATCTTTGCAAGCTGTTCTTCTTTTAATGAAGTTGTTTGTTTCAATACCTGGATAAAATAATCCACTTCTTCTTCTGTCGCCGGGCAACCTGTATTTTGAAGTTTTTCAACACCATTTACTGCGACAGTCATTCGGGAATCAGCTAAAAACTTTTCATTCTTATCAAATATCAGCCAGAATGGAATCCCCTGGTCTTTACCATTATATTTCGTGATCATTTCCAGCGCTCCGGGGTTTTCAAGGTTCTTTTTTCCCTTTGATTCAAAAACTACGAGATGACGAATAACGAAATTATCATCAAAGAATTTTTTTACCGACACATCATTCAACGAAGTATCCATTTTATGACACCAACCGCACCATGATGCATGAAACATTATCAAAACCTTTTTATCTTGTTCGTGAGCAGTTTCAAAAGCTACCTTCATTATTTCTTCGGCTGAGGCGGGCGCTTTTTGTGCAAATAGTGAGGTAGCCGAAATGAATAAGAAGACAGATAAGGTTAATCTGGTTTCCATGGCATTATCTTGAAAAAGCAATTTAACCAAACAACCGGACAGAATAAGTTAAAATGACAAGCACTTTTGTCTGAATTTGTAGATTTGCGCATGACCAAGCTATCTGTTAACATCAACAAGTTTGCAACGCTCAGAAATTCGCGTGGAGGGAATAATCCTGATGTCGTTAAAGCAGCCATTGATGTGCAGCGTTTCGGCGCCGATGGGGTTACCGTCCACCCCCGTCCCGATGAACGACATATTCGCTATAATGATGTAAGAGAAATCAAAAAGATTATCACAACAGAATTTAACATTGAAGGCAACTGCGCTGAGCAAAAGTTTGTTGATCTTGTTTTAGAAACAAAACCAGACCAGGTGACACTGGTTCCCGATACCCTTGGACAATTAACTTCGGATCACGGATGGGACACGATTAAAAACAAAGATTATTTGAAAGATATTATTGCTATTTTTAAAAAGGCGGATATTCGTGTTTCCATATTCGTTGATCCCGATATCAGAATGGTGGAAGGAGCTGCAGAAACTAATACCGACAGGATCGAACTTTATACCGAAAGCTATGCTAAACAGTTCGGAGTCGGGAGTCGCGAGTCAGGAGTCAAACCATATGTGCAGGCCGCACTGAAAGCAAAAGAACTTGGTCTTGGTTTGAATGCCGGTCATGATCTTGATCTTAACAATTTGAAATTTTTGAAAGAAAATATTCCCTGGCTTGATGAAGTAAGTATCGGACATGCACTTGTTTGTGATGCGATATACCTGGGTTTTGAGAATACAATCCAGTTGTATAAGAGGCAATTAATGTAACTATATAATATTGAGCAGCAACTTCTAAGGATTAATTAGCGGTATGGATCTTATGTTCAAAATTCGTCCTGTCAAACGCCTTGTAAACCTTACCTTTGCGGCGATTTAGTAACTACCAACTATAAAAATATGGCAGATATTTTTGAGCGTCTACTTAAAAATTATGGACCGATCGGTCAGCATCGCCAACAGGCACATGGTTATTTTACTTTTCCAAAACTCGAAGGAGAAATAAGCAGCCGTATGAAATTCCGGGGTAAAGAGGTTATTGTATGGAGTTTGAATAATTATCTTGGTTTAGCCAATCACCCGGAGGTGCGTAAAGCCGATGCCGATGCAGCGGCCAGGTATGGTTTGGCATTGCCCATGGGTGCCCGTATGATGAGCGGAAACAGCGATCTGCATGAGCAATTGGAAAGTGAACTTGCTGCCTTTGTGTCTAAAGAAGATTGTGCTTTACTTAATTATGGTTACCAGGGAATGGTAAGCTTAATTGATGTGCTTTGCGGTCGCCACGATGTGATTGTATACGATGCCGAAAGTCATGCGTGTATCATTGATGGACTTCGCCTCCATGCCGGGCATCGCTATGTTTTTAAACATAATGATGTTGAAGATTGTGAAAAACAATTACAACGTGCCTCGGCATTAATAGAAAAACAAGGCACTGGCGGTATACTAGTAATCACCGAAGGTGTTTTTGGCATGGCTGGTGACCAGGGAAAATTAAAGGAAATCAATGCATTGAAACAAAAATATGAGTTTCGATTACTGGTGGATGATGCACATGGTTTTGGTACGCTTGGTAAAACGGGTGCCGGAGCGGGTGAAGAACAAGGATGCCAGCAGCAGATTGACCTGTATTTCTCGACGTTTGCAAAATCGATGGCATCTATCGGCGCTTTCATCGCAGGCCCTGGAGATATAATTGATTATATCCGATATAATATCCGTAGCCAGATCTTTGCCAAGAGCCTTCCGATGCCCCTGGTGGTGGGTAATTTAAAAAGATTGGAGCTGTTGAGAACACACCCTGAATTCAGGGCAAAACTTTGGAGCAATGCAAAGAAACTACAGAGCGGCCTAAAGGAAAAAGGATTTAATATTGGTAAAACAGATTCCCCCGTAACACCAGTTTACATGACAGGCGGTGTAGAAGAGGCCACTGCAATGGTCATGGACCTTCGAGAGAATTATGGAATTTTTGCTTCTATCGTTGTATATCCGGTAATACCAAAAGGTCATATAATTTATCGCCTTATTCCTTCCGCAGCACACACTGATGCAGATATTGATGCAACACTGAAAGCTTTCGAAGAAACAAAGAAGAAACTTAGTGCAGGAGCTTATAAGGTGAATTCAGTTCCTGATATGGCCGAGTATAGCGGTAAGCGATTTGAGTACATGCTTGACAAGCCGAAGAATAAATAATCCCCACAGCACTATCATTCAAAAGGCATTTTCCATGATGCCTTTTTCTGTTTTACAGAAAGGTCTATTAATGTAGAACCCCCGATGGAAATCGGGGGCCCCTAATCAAAAACCATTAACCATTAAACCTTATCCTATGAAAATTCGTGGCTAATCTCGGTAATAAAAAATTAATATTGCAAGTTTTAAAGGTGTATTTTGGACATTTTAGCGTTGAAACGTGAGATATTGACTTTCGTCAATCCGCCTTAGAATTAATTCAAAATCTCAAACGTTTGCATTGATTCAAACTAAAAAATTATTTTATAATAATGAATAAGGTAGTTGTTGCTGTCACTGGTGCAAGCGGATCGATATACGTAAGAATACTGCTTGAAAAACTTTCTGCAATCAGGGGGCAATGGAATGATCTTGCCATTGTGATGACAGAAAATGCGAAACAAGTTTGGGAAACGGAACTGAGAAATGATCATTTTAAAAATCTATCGCTAAAAAATTATTCAGCTACAGATTTTACAGCCCCATTCGCATCAGGCTCGGGCAATTTCAATACAATGATAATTATTCCCTGTTCAATGGGCACGTTGGGTCGCATTGCCTGCGGTGTTTCAAACGATCTGATCACCCGTGCAGCTGATGTTGTTCTGAAAGAAAGAAGAAAACTGATCTGCGTAATTCGTGATACACCATATAACCTGATCCATATTCGCAATATGGAAACAATAACACTCGCTGGTGGAATTATTTGTCCTGCCAGTCCATCATTTTACAGTTTGCCAAAAACAATTGATGACCTGGCTGCTACCGTTGTCGATCGTGTATTAGATCTCGCGGGGTTTGATATTAAAACATTTCGCTGGGGATTGACAAATCCCGACGGAGGGACGAAGTAAACTACACCAGAGTGAAGACTTTTTTATTTGCTTGAGGGGATTGCTTCGCCTCACACCGGAAGGTGAGCATCAAATAATTTTTGACCAGACTAGCAAGTGATCAACGCAGATCGACGACTTCTACTCCGGGATATTTCTTCACATCAAAAACAAATTGCTTATCGTCAATCGTACCATTGGGCGTTAATGTATTCACTATATAACTATAGCGATTACCAGATTTTTCCATCACCTTTGTACTGGAAAGTGTCTTCCCATTCTTATCAACGTACACATACACCTTGTGAAAGGGCTTTGTTTTGTCGGTAGGTGTCATTTCAATCTCCTGTAACGTCTTGGTACCTTGCTTCTTTTCACCATTTAATTTGTATAAAAAATCCTTGTCGTAAAAATTAGTGAACAGCTTTTGCGGGGTCAATGAATTGCTGCTGTTATCAAGTTTTGTAATTGTTACTTCATTAGCAGCTTTATCATACGTCCAAACATTTACGCCATCAGAGAATATCTCCTGTCCTACTATATTTACACGATACTTGGTGCCCTTCATAGACACAGAACCTGTTTTTGAAGAAAGAGCTTTTCCGGCTGCGTTTTCAACTTTATAAGTAAAAGTTGCTTTTACAGTTTTAAACGTTTTGAATTTTGTACTTACGCCATCCAGAATCTTTTTTGCATTGGGATCGTTTGTAGCCTGTGCCTGGCTTTTTATCGTGACTACCCCTATCAACAGAATCAAAAATGTGTAAAATCTTTTCATAATTACTATTTTAACTAATGATTATGCCCACTCTTGAATAGCAGGCCGCAAATATAGCCAATTACAATTTAGAGGCCAGATGACATGACCTGGTTGCTTTGCAAATGATTTTTAACAGGTTAAATTAAATTTGAAAGATGTTGGTTGAGATCAGACTCGGTTTTGATCAACACATCACGGGCTTTACTTCCCTGATTTGGCCCTACTACCCCAGCCGCCTCTAATTGATCCATTAATCGACCGGCACGATTATAACCGAGTTTCATCCTTCTTTGCAATAATGATGTTGAACCAACCTGGTTCTGAACGATGAGTCGTGCCGCATCTTCAAAGAGCGGATCTTTATCGTTTACATCAAAATCTCGTGATTCCAATTCTTTTTCATCAACATATTCCGGTAAGAGAAAGGCTTGCGGATACCCTCTTTGTTTTTCAATGTGACTAACGATTTTATCAACCTCGGGAGTATCAACATATGCACATTGCAAACGGGTAACTTCACCATGATGAGAAATAAGCATATCTCCTTTTCCTATCAATTGCTCAGCACCCCCGGTATCGAGAATGGTTCGTGAATCAATTTTTGAAGAAACCTTAAAAGCAATACGTGACGGGAAATTTGCTTTGATCGTACCTGTTATAATATTAACAGAAGGACGTTGCGTAGCAATAATAAGATGAATTCCTACCGCACGGGCCAATTGAGCCAGTCTTGCAATAGGCATTTCAATTTCTTTCCCTGCAGTCATTATCAGATCTGCAAACTCGTCGATCACTAACACAATAAAAGGTAAGAACTGGTGACCTTTTAAAGGACTGAGCCTGCGCTTTACAAATTTTTCATTGTACTCTTTAATATTTCTTGCCCCTGCTTCTTTTAACAGATCATAACGATTATCCATTTCAATACAGAGCGCATTCAATGTATGTACTACCTTTTTAGTATCGGTAATAATAGCCTCTTCTTCGCCAGGAAGTTTTGCGAGAAAATGATTTTCAATAACACGATAAAGACTCAGTTCAACTTTCTTCGGATCGATCAATACAAACTTTAACTGCGAGGGGTGCTTTTTATACAATAACGAAACAAGAATAGCATTTACTCCTACGGATTTACCCTGGCCAGTAGCTCCTGCCATTAACAAGTGGGGCATGCTCGTCAGGTCAACTATGAAATTATCATTGTCGATCTTTTTGCCGAGTGCTATGGGCAGGCTATAATTATTGTGCTGGAACTTTTCCGAGCCAAGAAGCGTTTTCATACTGACAATACTCTTCCTCACATTCGGCACTTCGATACCAATTGTTCCTTTACCGGGAATTGGAGCAATGATGCGGATACCCAGAGCCGCAAGACTTAATGCAATATCATCTTCAAGATTCTTGATCCGTGAAATACGAATGCCTGCGGCAGGCACAATCTCGTACAAAGTAACTGTTGGGCCTACGGTTGCCATGATCTTTTGAATCTCAATATCGTAATTGCGTAGAGTGGCAATGATCTGGTTCTTGTTATTTTCCAACTCATTTGCATCCTGCACGATTTTTTCACTGCCATGTGTCTCCAATAGATCCAACACCGGATAACGATAATCTCTCAGATCCAGTGTGGGTTCGTAAGGCGGAAGATTTTCGTATCCCTTTTCTTTCTCCTCCTCATCTGGCTCTTTCGGAAATTCTTTTATTTCAAGAGCAATGTCCGCTTCAATATCCTCTTTTGCAGATTTTCTTAAAGGTTTAATTTCTTCTTTTGCTAGATTAGTTTGTACCCCTTCGACCGGAATTATTGGTACTACTTTTTCCCTCATCTTCGCCACACCTGGGTCAATATTCTCTTCGTCCTTTTCTATTAACTTAAATTCAGGCTGAAGATTTTCACTGGTATTGATTGGCGACAATACAATCGATTCTCCATTTGTTTTTAACAGATTTCCGCCGGCACCATTTTCAGCATACACCTCATTAATCGTTTTACCTGTTACAGGAGCAACCGCTTCCTCTTTTACGGGTTCTGTCACTTCAATTGGCCCTCTACGTTGTGGTATCGTAAATGCAGGATTAAACTGCCAGATGATGTAGGATACTGCTACCACAAGCAGCATTGCAGCAGTTCCGACAGTGCCAAGAACCTTCACCAGCCAGTCAACGATCATTTTCCCAACTGATCCTCCGAATGAAAATTGACTATCACTGAAAAGAAAGGCGAGGCAAACTGATAATACAAGCATCCCGATCGTGACATACCGCAGATTTTTCCATACCGACCATACTTTTTTTCCAAAAAGCAGGTTGACGCCAACTACAAAAAAGAACGTGCAGATCAGTAACGAAGCAACACCAAATCCTTTGTAAATAAAAAAGTGAGAAATAAATGCGCCTAATATGCCGAGCAGGTTATGAATATTCGCTTTATCATCAAAGATGGAAATACCTTTTCGTATTTCACTTTGGTCGTTCTCCCACGTGAAGAAATAAGAGATAAATGATATTAAAAGAAAAAAAGAAACAAAGAGAAATATGAACCCGATAATTTTCCAGGTTCTTTCATCCCTGGCAAGGTCTTTCAGGTTTATTTTCTCCTCTTTTTCGGGTTTCAGCTTTTCTGACTTGGTTTTTCCCGGTTTGTCCACAGGATTTTTAGTGGAATTGCCGTTCAGCTTATTGGCCATATAAACAAAGATAATAAGAAGGCCTCTACCAGAGATAATTTAGGTTTTCAACATGTCCACAAATGGCCTTGCGCATTGAAAAAATCCCATCTGAAAAAGGCAATGCCTATATTTGGCCTGCATCCGGAAACTGAATGAAGTTGCCATTCCACCGAACTGACAAATTAACCCCACCAAAGACCTGCCTCTTTGCTTTCATTTTTTTACTGTTTGCGAATGCTTCATTAAGTCAGTTTCCTGACACCGTAATAACACTTCACCGAGATCTGGAGGTTGTTACTATCAAGAATCCCGCGGCCGGATATCTACCAGCAAGTTTTAACATCGAAAAGGAGTATGATAAGAATATTCTTTCCATAAAGCCTTTAAAGGGGGTAGGCGTAAGCGCACGTAATGTTTCCAAAAAGATCGTGCACCGCTTTTCTGTAATTAATGAGGGAGATACAACAGGCAGTCTTTATTTTTTTCCGGGGTTTTTCTTTCAAAATGTGCTTTTATATAGAATAGAAAACAACAAAGCCTTACTCCTCCCGGTAATTGCACCGCCTGTACAGGACAGTGTTTCATTCCGGCTATTTCATATTTTACCACATGACACCCTCACTGTACTGGCCGAATGTTATCCATTAAGAACATATACAAGTTCTTTCAGGCCAAGACTGATCGATCCTACTTATATAGAAACGTTTACTGTAAAATTGAAAATAGCAAAAAACCATGTGACGCTTTTTACTTATATTTTTTGCGGTTTACTGTTGATGATGATACTTTTTTCGCTTGCCAATTTTTTGCAGGGGCGAAACAAAGAATTCCTTTACTATGCTGGTTATGCGCTTTTTCTTGGGTTGATGCTTTTTACCAAGCAATATTATTATAACCGTTCTTATGAACGAAATTTTTTCTTTGAGTCATACATGGACTTTATACTTCAAAGTCTTGGTATCTGGTTCTTCATGCTTTTTATGGTTCGGTTTCTTGAAACAAGAAAAAATTTCCCCTTTCTGCACAAGTTATATATGAGTGGAATTATTTTTCTTCCCATCGTGATCGTTATTTATACCTATATCCATTATAGTTCCGTTGATTATTATTGGGAGAACCTGCTTGAAAATTATATTACAAAAAATATTTTGCTGGTGATGATTCTTATGTTTCTTGTTTATGCAGCACGAAACTGGCATCATAAGCTTTTACGTTATCTTTTTTGGGGCAATATTTTATTCCTGGTCTTTTCACTCGCTTCGCTTTTGATCGTCCTTGACCGAAGCAGTCTGAGGTTACCCGGGATATTTAATGATTCACTGGTTCTTTATGAACTCGGATTACTTGTCGAACTTATCTTTTTTCTGATGGGTCTTACTTATAAAAACAGGACGCAATTGATAGAACAGACAAAAGAAAGAGAACGGTTAAAAATGGAGAACGAAAGAAAAGAATTAGAAAAACAAGTAGCGGTAATGCACGCCCACCAGGAAGAAAGAGAAAGGATATCGGCAGACATCCATGATGAACTTGGTTCTGGCATGACCACCATCCGCCTGATGAGCGAGATTGCCAAAAACAAAATGAAAGAAAATGTACCGGTAGAAATTGAAAAAATATCTAACTCGGCTAATGAAGTATTGAACAAAATGAATGCGATCGTTTGGAGTATGAACAGCAGCAACGATACATTGGACAGTCTCATTTATTATATCAGGGCATACAGCATCGAATATTTCGATGCTACTTCCATTGAATGTAAAGTCGTGATGCCCGCAACCATCCCGTTCCAGGAAATAAGCGGGGATAAAAGAAGAAATATTTTCTTATGCGTCAAAGAAACATTGAACAATATCCTGAAGCATTCGATGGCAAGCAGGGTAACTATTAATATTGAAACGAACAGGAAGCTTTCAATAAACATTCTGGATAATGGGGTAGGAATTGACCCGGAAAAGATACGGCGTTTTGGGAATGGGCTTCAAAATATTGAGAGGCGCATGAAAGGAATTGGAGGAAATTACCAGATCGCTAATAATAATGGCACTGAATCAAAACTTGAATTGCCTCTTTGATTTTCATTTGCTGCGTATTGCTGCGAGAAATAGGAATAACCACCCACCAATAAAAGCAAGGCCTCCCAACGGGGTTATTAGACCAGCCTTGTCCATTGCAGCAGTTTCAGCGACCTTACCAATGGTAAGTATATAAAGTGATCCTGAAAAAAGAATTGCGCCAAGAATGAATAGGATGCCCGCTGTCTTTACAAATCGCTGAGAACATTTTTCGTAAAGCAAACCCGTTAGCAACAGGGCAAGAGCATGGTACATTTGATACTGGACCCCTGTTTGAAAAGTTTGTACTGTTTCTGCGGGAACGACTTTCTTTAACCCGTGAGCCCCAAAAGCGCCAAGTGCAACTGCAATAGCTCCAAGAACAGCCCCCGTAACCACAAATCTTTTATGCATGGAATAGTTTTTCTACAATTTTATCAAGACTTTTTTCATTTTCCTCCACCACCATTTCGGCTTGTTCATAGTAAATTTTTCTGTCCGAGAATTTTTTAATAATAAAACTCTTTAACTGGACATCATCGAGATTTTTTATCAATGGACGATGCGCTTTGTCTTTTATTAGTCTTTCATGGAGGATATCAACCGGGGTATTGATCCATACCGCGAGGCCGGTCTTATTCATAAAATCAATATTATTAAAATAACAAGGTGTGCCTCCCCCCGTCGCCATTATAAATGAATCATGACTTTCAGTAATGATATGAAGCGTATCCTTTTCAAGCAAACGAAAATACTCTTCACCTTCTTCCGCAAATATCTGGCTGATCTTTTTTCCTTCATTTGATTCGATTTGTTCATCCAAATCAAAAAAAGGAAGGGTGAGTTTTTCGCTCAGTTTTCTGCCCCAGTAACTTTTACCAGAGCCCATGAATCCAATAAGAAATATTTTCATACCCCCACCCCCTAAAGGGGTGTTTATGAACTCCCCGATTTTTGTCCGAGAATTGTTTTATGAGCAATAGAATTACTACAGTTGAAGTGTGCGACGCAACAGAAGGATAATACAAATACAAAAGTTGGTTACACAATCAATAACTCAAATAAAGAACTAATATTTTCAAAACATGATTGCCACAACCTAGGGCTCCCCTTTAGGGGGCCAGGGGGT
>JAICGN010000135.1 GCA_025923075.1 Chitinophagaceae bacterium | reverse complement strand
CTGGCAGCTTCAATTGTCCCATCCTCTGACTTGTCATCAACAACAATCACTTCTGTTACCAACGGCTCTTCACGACTTGATTTTACAACGTGTCCAATTGTCTTTTCCTCGTTCATTGCCGGTATGATGACGGATATCATTATTATTCATATTTAAAAAAATTGATCCAAACTTTAAGAGACACAAAAGAGCCGCCTGCACAACGGCTCTTTTGTGAATACCTAACCATTCACAATGCACATTGGGATAAAAATCCCGAAAGCGGCATTACTTCAAAACTACCGATAAGAAACTCTTTATTCTGCTACGCCCTATTGCGCTCGTTTCGTGGTTCTTCATTCATGGCATGTACACTCAACACTGGGACGGAAGAGTTGTTTACTATATTTCCACGGAATTTTGATAATATCCTTCCCCTGAGATCCGATTCTACCCCTTCATTTATGAGAATTAAATCTGCGCCAACAACTTTGGCATAGTGTATTGATGCTTCCGCGAGACTTTTTCCCTGAACCGCATTGCACTCTATTGGAATATTCGTTACATCCTTAAGGTATTGATAAGAAGCTATAAGGGTCTTGGCACTTTCATTGCTCAAATTACCATCTTGATTATTCAACGCTATCAAATGTATCCGCGCCGCAAATTTTTTTGCCAATTCATAGGCAAGTCTCATTCTTTTTTCGGGAATAAATTTTCCTACGGGCAATACAATCTTCTTTAATTTTTTTGAATCTGATTCGGGGTTAACGCACAGAACTTCGCAGTCAAGAACCTTTATGATTGATCTTGTTTTACTTTGAAATACTATCTCGCCAAGCCAAGTCCTCTTCTTAAAACCGAGCACTACCAAATTAATCTGAAAGTCTTCAACATGCCTTTTGACAACCTCGACAAAACTTCCCCTTTCCTCGAAACAAACAGCCGAAACATCATAATGTTTAATCAAATCAATCTTTAATTTCTCGAGTTTGTCGACCTTCTTGTAGTATCCTTGCTCGTCGTATTCTTCTGTATCAAAAAAATAAGCCTCGGGCCGTACTAAATATGATCTATCAAATTTTGGCGAGATATGTAGCAGGTGAAGGTCGCTCCCAAATTTTGAAGCTATCATTGCGGCTTCTTCGGCCGCGTGGCGTGAAACGGCTGAATAATCTACCAGAGCCAATATTTTCCTGAAATTTCCTTCCATAACAAACTGCACTCAATATAACACCGCTGGATTAAGACGCAATTAAGATTACATTAGAATGTCATTAAAACATAAACGGCATGATTCGATGAGCAGCAATATCAGATTTCCTGGGTGATGCAGATACGATTTTCTTATTTTATATTCACCAAATGAATGACCTTAATTCTGAGCAATATCTTATAATAATTTGTAGTCTTGTTGTGCTGTCCTATGTATTTTCAATCATAAGCCGGTACATCCGAATACCATCGGTTTTACTTTTACTATTTGCTGGCATTGGACTACGATATCTTTCTGACGGTGCGGGGCAGTCTATAGCTTTTCCTGCCAGGCTTGTCGAAGCATTAGGGGTTGTAGGATTAATTATGATTGTTTTGGAAGCAGGCCTCGATTTGAAACTAGGTCGTAACAAGTTAAAATTGATACGCAACTCATTTTTTTCTGCTTTGGTAATTCTTATTATTTCATGTGCATTAATAAGTGCAGTTCTGTATTACTGGCTGAGTGAACCATTGATAAAATGCATAATTTATGCAATTCCTTTGTCGATCATGAGTAGTTCTATCGTTATCCCAAGCCTTCACCCCCTTACTCTAGCAAAAAAGGAATTTCTTATTTACGAAGCTTCCTTTTCAGATATTCTCGGGATTATGGTATTTAATTATTTTGTGGCTGACGAGGTAATGACGTGGAAATCCCTCGGTGTATTTGGAGGCAATATAATTTTATCTATAGTTCTATCTCTCGTGCTTTCGTTTATCTTGTTTCTTGTACTGGCAAAGACGAAATTAAATATCAAATTTTTCCTGATATTTTCCCTGCTCATACTCATCTATGCAGGCGGCAAGATATTTCATCTGCCATCATTAATTATTATTCTCGTTTTCGGACTAATGATTAATAACTGGGAAAAAATTCCGATAAGAAAACTTTCGCATTATTTTCCACTAAATCAGGTCGAACCGTTGCGTCATTTGCTCCACTCAATTACGGCTGAATCATCTTTTCTTATCCGAACTTTCTTTTTTTTACTCTTTGGCTTTTCCATTCAACTTGATTTTGCTGGAGAAAACGAGGTGTTGATTGTTGGAGGCTTGATTGTTTTGGCATTGCTGGTGGTTAGGTATCTCTATCTACGGTTTTTTCTACACACCAATATTTTTCCTGAAGTAGTATTTATTCCGCGGGGACTAATTACTATTGTGTTGTTTTATAAAATTCCGGAGAACCTTATGCTCACAACCTTCAACCAGGGTATTCTTTTTTTCATCATTCTTTGCTCGAGCATAATTATGGCAATTGGGATGCTTTTTTACAGGAAAGGAAACAAGGATGTGATCGAGGAAGGGCAATTTGCCGAACGGGGGGACATACTGTAGAGAAAAGTCAAAACCAGTGTTTAATGCTGATCAATTGAAGAAAAAGCACCTCATTTAAATGAAGTGCTTTACCATTAACCACCAGAACTGAAACTAATACAAGCTATTTAAGAATCAGTCAGTACCTCTTTTTTCGCTATTGTTTCCTTTAAAATTTGAACATATTTTTTAGCTTGCTCGTTGTCAGGGTCAAGTTGCAATAATTTTTCAAAATATTCTATTGCCGCCTCATAATTCTTGTTTTGATTAGCTTCGTAGCCTGCCAGGTAACCGTAAGCTTCGATCAAATGCTTTTTTGATTTCATAGTTGTGTCTCTTTCGCCGATCTCAATCACCTTAAAATAGTGCGGCACCGCCAATCCGGACTCCATTGAGGTGTCAATTGCGGCATTACTTCGGGCCCTCCAGTAATGTCCAAAATCCTGGTCCGGATATTTTTCCGAATAAATTGCAAAGACTGAATCTGACTTCTGAAAATTTCCACTTTGAAACCAGGCGATACCCCAATTAAAAAGATCGATATTCGTTGATTTTTCATTTGCATTATAATATTTACCGAGCCAGTAGGCCATTTCCCTGTAGTCTTTTTGTTGCCTCGAAAGCTCTGCCAATGTCTTATAATATTTAATGACTGAATTTTTATCCTGTTCCAGTTCTGCGCCAACTCTATAGAAAAAGATAGCCGAATCGATCTTTTGTTTTTCATGGTACAGTTCTGCAAGAAGAATAAAATCTTTGGCGATTAAAATACTATCCGGGGCCTTATCGAAGTAACGTAACATGTAATCGAAGGACATTTTGTGATCGTTACTCTCCTCATAACTATAAGCTATCAGTTTATAGATTCTCGCAGGCGTCATGTCTTTTTGAGTTTCTATCAACCTGGTCGCATGAGCTATCGCCTCTTTGTAATTCTTGGTAAGGTAAAGTATGTCTGTATAATCATAATCATTTTGAATACTATGATCAGATAATGTGATATACTTTTCCAGGTAGCTTTTCGCAGTATTTCCATTTCGGAAATAATAGTGAAAATATAATTGATAATATGCCGGCGCATAGTTCGGGTCGGCGGTAATCGCCTTATTAAAGTATTCAAGATAAAGGTCGGAATTGTTTTGGGTCCGGAAAATCATCCCTGTTAAATAGTAGGCTTCAGCGAACTGTTTATCGGCATTAATTGCCTGGCCAAACGCTTTAAACGCTTCCGTGCCATTAAGTAATTTCCTGTATGCTTTACCAAGTTCAGTATACAGTTCGGGATTGTTCTTATCTTTCTTGATAGCCTTGATTAGCAAATCAATGGCCTGATTTGCATCACCTTTTTCTGCAATCACCTTTGCTCTTGCAACCGCCAATAAAATCTTCGGGCTTTTATATTTCGTTTTTTCCAATACCTGACTAAAATATCGCTCAGCTTCAGAGATTTCGGATTGCTGTAATAATGCCATCCCCATTGCAGCCAAAAAGTACGGTTCAGTTCTAATTTCTTCTGGTGCAGTTCGAAGGCGATCTAAGATTTTGTCTTTTGCTCCCTGGCTGCAATACGCTTCCGTTAGCAGATACCACGCTTCATCATTATGCGGTTCACTCATTAGAACCTGATGTAACACTTCTTGTGCGGTTTGAGACTTTTTGTAATACAGAAGCTTCTTTGCGTCTTTTACGTTTTGCGCAACGCTGGAAATACATATAAAAAAAATTGATATAGAAATTATTTTTTTCATGAATACCTTTTTTAAGAATTTATGATTGAACCGCCAGGATCTGCAATTTTGAATTTGGCTTTAGTTCATCGTTTATATGCTTTTGTGGAAATGATGACAATTTTGTTTCTGACTCAGGCTCCACCAATAATACATCAGCCTTGATGCTTTTGGCATACTCAAATATTGCTTTAGCAACATTTTCCCCATGAAGCACTTCATGGTTAAGAGGGCATTGGACAAAGTCTTTAAGAAAGCGGTAAGTCTCCAATAAGGAATAGGCGGAGAAATTATTCTGATTCTGCTTTTTGTTAATTACTGTTACAAGGTGAATCGTAATCCTGAACTTTTCGTTTAACGACACGATGAGGTCAACTTTTCGTCGTGGGATTTCTGGTCCAACCGGCACCACTATTGACCTGATCTTTGTATAAATTGAACCCGGTTTAAATGTTAACACCGGGCAGCCGGTCGCTTTGGCGATCTTATTTGGAAACACCGTATTAAGAAACGGGAACCAGTTGTGATGGGAGTGCTTGCCTATAATTATCAGTTCGGCCTTTATGATTTTTGCCTTGGCAATGATGGATTTTTGAATTTTCATGGAATCCTCTGCACTCGCAGCTACTTTCATCTCCGGATAACAATCACTTATCAAATCTTTCCATTGTTTGAGTTGATAGGGTATTTTCTGGTTTAAATCAATTTGAAACATCTCACTCCCCAAGAACGAATTCCACGGAAGTGGTGGCGTTTGAACATGAAATAAATGAATCACTGTTTGTCCGGGATCCGCAAGCTCGAGAGCCTTTTTAACTGCTATTTCAGTGTTTAAGTGAAAGTCCACCGGTATCAATATATTGCTAAACATAAGTAGGATAATTCTTGACTGTAAAATAATTGCCGAAACTTAATGTGATATTAAACTCACATTAGAAAAAGATTAGATCGCAAGACAAAGCGAGTAATTGGTTATCTTAGATTTAAGCACACCAAATATGGAGGAAAGAAAGATTTTAATTGTCGAGGATGAACGTAAAATTGCCGATACATTAAAATTTGGCCTCGAGGAAAAGGGCTATTACGTAGAGATCGCCTATGATGGCACGATCGGCTACCGGTTGTTCAAATCTCACAACTATAATCTTATCATTCTCGATATTAATTTGCCGGGAATCAATGGCTTTGAATTATGTAAAATGATGAGAAAAGAAAATCCAAATATTCCGATCATAATGGTAACTTCTCTGCTTACAATCGATGATAAAATTGAAGGATATGATTCGGGTGCTGATGACTACATTGTCAAGCCATTTGAATTCAGAGAACTTCTACTGAAAATAAGAGTATTACTTAAAAGGACGATGTTTCAAAATCTACCTACAGGAAATATATTAACGGCTGATGATCTTGAGATGAACATGGAAAGCAAGGAAGTAAAAAGAAACGGTATAAAAATAAATTTGACAGCAAAAGAATTTCAGCTTCTTGAATTTCTCTTAAGAAATAAGAACAAAGTAGTGTCGCGGGCGGATCTTGCGATGAACGTTTGGGATATAGATTTTGAAAGAAATACAAATGTCATAGATGTTTATATTAATTACCTGCGAAATAAGGTTGATAAGAAATTTGATCACAAACTGATCCAAACCCAGGTGGGGATGGGTTACATACTCAAAGAAAATTAGATTAAATGCATGTCCGTTTACGAATCACCTTGTTATTTGTACTTTTTGTATTTATAATCATGAGCATAGTTTGTGGATCAGTCTATTATATATCCGCAAATGAGCGTGTAAAAACTATAAAAACAAGGTTAACCAACCGTGCAATAACTATCGGTCGACTGCTTGCCCGCAGAGAAACTTTTGATCCAAATCTGATACGGCAATTTGATTCTTTAACTGCGGTTTCACTGAAGGAAAAACTGATACAGGTGTATGATTCAAATGAACACGAAATATACCGGTACGGCGATATACCAGGCGATAACATACCCGTAGATCGGAAAACTCTTGATGATCTTAAAGAAGGCGATGAACAGATTTATTTTAAGCATGGAACTAAGGAAGCAGTTGCCTACAGATATGAGGACGGCAACTACAAAGTCTTTATCATATCGGCCGCAAATGATGAAGATGGACGTTTGAACCTCGCAAGACTAAAAACTATCCTTTTATTAGCCTTTATTATGGGAATTGTTTCAGCGCTGATCATTGGTTTTATTTTTTCGCAAAGATTGCTCCACCCAATTAAAAAAATTGCCAATGATGTCTCGGATATATCTGTCCAAAATCTTACCAGGCGTGTATCTACGGGGAGGGTAAAAGATGAATGGCATTCTTTGGCAAACACTTTTAATGAGCTTCTTGATAAACTCCAGGAAGGTTTTGAATTACAAAGAAGATTTATTTCAAATGCATCCCATGAGTTGTCAACCCCATTAACCTCAATTTCAAGCCAGTTAGAAGTCATATTGGAAAAACATAGAACTTCTGAAGAATATCGGAGGGTGATTCAATCCGTTTATCATGACGTAAGACATATGGGCAAACTAACCCAGACACTTTTGGAGTTCGCAAGAGCGTCAGGTAATAAAGGTGGACTCGATATAAACCTTATTCGTATCGATGAAATACTGATGCATCTTCCATCTGAACTTGCAAAAATTAACAGCGATTATTCGGTGATATTGAATTTTGATGATATGCCAGAGGAAGAAGAAAAGTTATTGGTATTCGGAAATGAGGCATTGTTACTAACTGCAATAAGAAATATTGTTTTAAATGCCTGTAAGTATTCAGAGAATCATGAAGCCACAATTAATTTAAAAACGGGTGAGAACAGGCTTGAGATTGAGATCACAGACAAAGGAATCGGAATTCCTGCAGACGAAATTGACCATATATTTCAACCATTCTATCGGGGGGGCAAAGACGGTGAAGGAAGGGGCTTTGGACTCGGTTTGTCTATGGCTGACAGAATTATAAAGCTACACAAAGGCTCGATAAAGGTCCAGTCGGTACTGGGCGAGGGAACCACATTTGCCATATCTATCCCTGCAGCAGCAAATCTGGGTTGATATTTTTTGAGTAAATGCAAACCAGTTTCTGAAAAGACAGATTTTAATTTGATTCTGAGTAAGCAGTTTCTCCCATTGTCCTTCCTGTCACGTTATCACCATTATCCAAGTATATTCTTTGAGTTGGATAAGCAAACTCAATATGCTCTTTTTTAAATTCTTCAAAGATGGCAAGATTGATTGTCTGTTGCTTATCCATATACAAGTTGTAGTCTGCGCTTGAAACATAGTAAACGATTTCGAAATTAAGACTGAAATTTCCAAAGGCGAAGAAATGGACCCTGTCAAATTGAAGTTCGGATTGATCTTCGATGATCTTTTTAACGATGCCGGGGACCATCTTTATTTTTTCGACCGGCGTTTCGTAAAGAACACCAATGGAAAAAACTACTCTTCTTTTTTCCATCCTTTTATAATTTTGAACTCTTGAATTGGTAAGGTCGGTGTTTGCCATGATAAGTTGTTCGCCGCTCAATGCCCTTATTCTTGTTGTTTTGATACCGACGTATTCAACAGTGCCCATTTTATCACCTACAATTATGAAGTCGCCTATTTCGAATGGCTTATCAAAAAAGATCACAAAATAGCTAAAGAGATCGCCGAGCACGGCCTGGGCAGCAAGGGCGATGGCAATGCCTCCTATCCCTAATCCAGCTACAAGTGTTGTGATATCATAGCCGAGATTATCGATCACGAATACGATACCCATTATCCAGACAAGGATGTTGATGATAATGATGATGCCACGGGCCTGCTTCTTCTTCAATTCGATATCGTGCTGGGAGCGAGTAAAATTTTCTACTGCATACCTAATCAATGAGGTAATCAGCCGGATTCCAAAAAAAGTTCCTGCAACCAGCAAAGCGATCCGCAAAATATTTTGAGTTTTTTCACCTAACGATAAATACGATAACCCGGAATAAACAGCCAGTAAATAAAAGAATGGCAATATAGACCTTTCCGTCACAAGCAGAAGAAAATCATCAATAGTTGTATTGGTCTTTTTCGACCATTTTTTGAATTGACTAAACAAAATAGTTTTTATAAGGCGAAGTAGTATTATCGAGCCAATGATGATAGAAATGGCAATGGCCCAGTCTATTATACTATTGCCTAAAAATATTTTTTCCCAAAATGTGTTCATAAGATCTGGTTAACTTAAGCTTATCAATTTGTTGGTTACTTTGTGTAAGCCATTATATGGTTCAATGTATGCAATGTCGAAAGGACCATTTGTGGCGTGTGCAAATTATATTTTGCAAAAGATGCATCACCGCCGATTTTAAATGTAAAAGCATTTTCGTTACCGGCTAAAACTCGGAAAACCTCCTCATCATTCACATCGTCGCCGGCTGCTAGTATAAAATCGTATTGCCGTTTTGAAAGAATATTCCTGACCGTTTGCTCTTTGCTGATTTCTTTGTTTTTTACCTCTACTATTTTATTCCCCAATATCACTTGCAAACCAAGATTATGACCAAACTGATTGAGCTCCATTATTAATTCTGATGCACGAAGCTTTGCCTGCTGCGCATTTGCGTTTCTAAAATGCCACAAAATGGAGAATCTTTTTTCCTCCAACGAGGTATTTGCACAGCGTTTAACATATGAATCCATGATCTTTTTTATATCGGCCTTCCAATCACGCTTTTCAATGAGCAGATCGCGCCATTCGGTACCACAGAGTTTCAACGAAGCGCCGTGCTCGGCGATGATGTTTAATGGTAGCTGACCAAACCATTTTTCCAGGATGTTTCGATCTCTTCCGCTAATGATAAACAAATCGTTTTGTGACTGTGAAGCAATATCACCTAATAACTCAAGCAAGGCATGTCCAGGCCGGGCATTCAGTGGGCTGGGAAAGTAGTTGACTAATGTGCCATCATAATCCAGCAAAAACAGCCGGGTTCTTGCCTTTCGATAATGTTCAAGCATTGTCATCCTTGAAACATCATCCATGAATTTTACCTGAAATTCCTGTTGTTTTTTCTTTATGTTTTTTAGCTGAGCTAAAAAATCATCGGCCCAGGTAAATATGTCATATTGTTTGATCCTGGCTTGCATAGTTTCGATCCGCCTATGTTGTTCTTCGACATTCATACTAAATGCTTCAGATATCTTTTCTGCCAGCTCTTTCGTGTCGTTTGGATTAATGGTCAATGCGTCTGTCAATTCTCTAGCCGCACCTGCAAGCTCACTTAATATTAAAACTCCTTTTTTGTCTTGCCGGCTCGCAACAAATTCTTTCGCCACCAAGTTCATACCATCACGTAAAGGCGTGATCAGTGCAACGTCACAGGTAACATAAAAGCCTACCATTTCTTCAAAACTCAGAGACGTATATTGATGCACTATTGGTTGCCATCGCACATTTCCGGTTTGACTGTTGATGCGGCCGACCAACTCATTGATGATTTTTTTTCGTTCTGCATATTTCGGTAACGTGTGTCTTGAAGGAACGACTACCAGAATGAAAACAACTTGTTCATGAAATTCCCGGTGACGAGACAGAAAAAGCTCATACGCGTCTAATCTATTTTTTACTCCTTTTGTATAATCCAGCCTGTCAACGGAAAAGATAACCTTCATGCCGCTGAATTTTTCTTTTAACATCTTTTTTATTCTTTGACCATTGGGATCATCATATGCCTTGTTGAAACGGTCGAAGTCTATGCTGATGGGAAATACGTCGGCCTTTATGAGCCTGTCGTCGTATCGAATGATATTCATTTCATGATCAATACCTAAAAACATTCTTACTGATTCTAAGAAATGCGAAGTATAATCTATGGTTTGGAAGCCGATAAGATCAGCTCCCAACATACCTTTGATAATTCTTTGCTGCCATTCATGTGGCATTAATCTTAGCATTTCAAATGTTGGAAACGGTATATGCAGAAAGAACCCGATTGTAATTCGGGGAATTTCCCTTCTGATCAATTCGGCAAGGGGCAATAGATGATAGTCGTGTATCCAGATGATATCATCTTGCCGGGCGTTATTAATTATTACATCCAGAAAGCTTTGGTTTGCTTTCAGGTAGTTATCAAAGTCTGCCTCGTTAAATTCTGCAAAAGAAGGGAAGTAATGAAACAACGGCCAAATGGCCGTGTTGCAAAATCCATCATAATATTTTTCAAAAATGTTTTTATTGATAAAGACAGGTAAATATTCAAACGTAGCTGCGGGGAGAAGCGATTCAGCCTTTGACCAGGTGGCGGGGCTACATTCAGGAACTCCAACCCAATAGCTGTGTGAAAAATGATCCGTTATGGATTTATTTCGTCTTAGAAACGAGTTGATGGCAGTGATGAGACCGCCAGATGTAGTAATAATTCGGAGATCGGAGCCGCTGCTGTCAATGGCCACCGGCAAATGATTCGAAACCATGAAAAGCCGCTTGTTGTGCATCTGGTAATGTACACGTCCAAACCAAGAGCAACATTAAAACAGCATTAGAATGATATTAAAGAAAAATATTTGCCGCACTCCAAAGTCTTTTTCTTCGTTTTCAAATTGGCATCAAGATGATGTTAGAACAACTTACATATTCTTTTGTGCGACTTCCTGGCTTGCATATTCATTTACAACGTGTGGCAGTGTCCTTATCATAGATTGTTCAAGTATGATTGCTGACGAAGCTGTGTACAGTCCCATTCCCGGTCCGCTCCATGTATAATCCATTAATGTGAGTTTGACTTCACCATCGACTGATAATTCAATATAATTCCCATAACAAATCAATTTAAACTGAAAAGTACCCGTTGGAGGGACAATACAAACATTGGACTGAACATTACTAAAAATAAAATTTTGCCGGTTGTTTGCAGGAT
>JAICGN010000134.1 GCA_025923075.1 Chitinophagaceae bacterium | reverse complement strand
GCGGGTCAACACCGTTTCGCCGGGCGGTATCTTTGATAATCAACCGCAGCAATTTGTGAGCAATTACAACAACAAAGTTCCTATGAGAAGAATGGGCAACCCGATAGACATTGCTTCGGCTGTGTTCTTTCTGCTTACGGACGAGTCTTGTTACATAACGGGTCACAATCTTGTAGTAGATGGCGGATGGACGGCAATTTAAAATGGCTTTATCAGATTCCGTTTGCAGCTATGAACTATTGACAGCGTTATGATAAAGCCCTCCACGATAATTAACAGCCTTGAAGACGACGCTGGTATTTTGAATTACAGGTTGAGTAATGGCGAATTAGTCTGGCCGCTTGTCAGACATGGAGTAATCTCAAGTATACTGAACCACAACAACAGGCTGGATATTGCTCAGTCGAGTGGGACGGTGAGTAAGGTTGCCTTATTGAAGACATTGATCACTTCGATCGTCAAGACGCCGTTTCGAATAAGGAAAGGTTGCGTGATCTTTTTCAATTCTGGGATAACGAATATCAAGACGGAGGGCGATGGCAAGTATTTCAACCGGGTGACTGATCCATTTTATTTCCAATTCAAAAAGGGAAAAGCCAGGCTGATCGAATCGACCGCCTTTAAAGTGCTCCGGATGCCCAGAGTACATGATGGAGTTTACCCTCAATTCACGTTATCGTTGCTCGCAAAGCTCAAAAGAAAATTTGCCAGGCTCGGGCCAAGTGAATTCGCGAGCCTGTCTGACATCGTAGGCCATATCGAAAACAAACTAGCTGCGCGAAGGATTAACTTCAGTAAAAGTGAGGTCAAGACGATCGTCACAGATAACGTTTTGAACTATATTTCCGGGCGTCAGGTGTATCGAAGTTTTGTTACCAGCAAGAAGCCAAAGATTATCTTCCTGGAAGATGCCAGTTATGGAAACAATGCACCGATATTGCTCGCAGCTAAAGAAAGCAACATTAAGGTCATTGAGTTGCAGCATGGATTTGTCAACAATGAGCACATCGCCTATAACCTTGGCAGTGGAATCTCCGGTGTTAGCGAAATGGCCCGTTATTTTCCCGACTACTATTTTGCATATGGCCGGTTCTGGAGCAATTCAATTAATATTCCATCGACCAGGCTCAGTATTGGAAATCCCTTTCTTACTCAGAGTGTGCGTAAGTTTCAGAGCGTTAGCCATAACAGCGAGTCTGGAAGAACCATTTTGTTTTTGAGCTCCGGTGTGACAATAAAGGAGACGAATGATTTTCTGACTGTGCTTGCTCCCGTTTCCGACGTAAAGGGTTATCGTATTGTTTTTCGTCCGCATCCAAGTGAATCGAAGTCTGTTGTCGATCGATATAAATCTGCGTTGGATCTCGGCATATCTGTATCAACGAACAGCTCTTTGTATGCGGATATTGCTTCTGCAAGTATCGTTATCGGCGAACTATCCACCGCTTTGTTCGAAGCGCTTGCATTCAGTAACAAGCGTTGCTATTTGTTATGGTCGTCGTTCACTAAAAGCTACCTTGATCATTCGATGGATATGCAAACTATCGACAACACTACGGTAGGCAAAATCTTTGAAGAATGTGGCGCACAGACGCACGAAGCGCAGGGCTCATACTTTTGGGAAACAAACTGGGAGACACGTTTTCAAGAGGCAATGTCCGCGATAATTGATTGGTCAAGCGTATCAGCTTAACAAATGGGATCAATCCTGTTGTCGATTGCTACTCTGATGAAAGCTTATCCAATATTATTCGATCCATTGTAATGCTGAGCGGATAGTACGAACTTATTTCCGACTTTAAAATGAAGAATTGGCTAAATGATAATGCAGATGATTCGGAATATCAGTTTTGGAAACGGACTGGAAAAAGAACTATGAAGAATTTATTCGTTCGGTTATAAACGGCAATGCAAAAAGCACTTTTTAGGAATTCTTTTATCTACTCGCTGACCACCTTTCTTCAGAAAGGTCTTGTCTTCCTGTTATTGCCGCTTTATACTCATTACTTACCACCTCATGAATTTGGGATTGTTACCGTTATGCTGGCCATCAGTTTTATCTGCTCTGCATTTTTTACTTTCGGTCTGGACAGCGCCATTTTACGATTCTATTATGATGCAAAACAAGACCCACAGGAATTTAAGAAGCTGTTCGGCACCTTACTTATTGCGCTCTTTTCTATCTCACTCACAGTCTTTATCCTTGCAGTGACGGCATTCTCTCCTGTTGTACAGTTCTTCATGGACAACATACCTTTTTATCCTTATGCGTACATTGGGTTCGCAATAGTCGTATTCCAGCCACTATATAATTTGTGTCTTGCATTTCTTCAGGCAAAGAATCAAGCGGCCAGTTATAGTTTTCTCAGCTTTATGTATTTTATTATCAACGTTGGGCTCATGATTCTCTTTGTCGTCGTCCTCCGAATGGGTGCCATTGGATATTTGCTATCCATCCTTATTGCACAGAGATTATCGAGCGCTGCAGGTTTATGGTTCCTTCGGAATGAATTTCTCTTTAAGTTTCAGATACAATTTCTCAAAGCGGCAATGAGGTACTCAATGCCTTTGATACCTCATTCAGTGGCTAGCCAGGCGGCTGGCTATGCGGACCGTATTATTCTAAATAAATTTTTGGATACAGGCACGGCTGGGATCTACCATCTTGGGTATGTATTAAGCATGCCGATTGAAGTGATGACTTTTAGTATTAACAGGGCTTATACGCCTCTGTTCTTTAAACAGGTAGGGGAAAAAAATGAGGACTTATCCGAAATCGTTGATGTTGCGTTGGTAATAACCTTGATCTACCTCTTTTTCAGCACGGCATTGGCCTTGTTCTCGTTTGAAATTGTCAGCTGGTTTTTCAGTGAAAATTTTCTACCAGCCTATAAAGTGATTCCTTTTATCAGCTTTTCGTTTGCCAACACAGGATTCTATTATCTCTTCAGTACGGTTTTATTTTACGATAAAACTTTGACGAAGTTTGTTCCTTTCAGTACAATAATAGCAGGGATAACGATCATTGCACTTGATCTTATCCTAATTCCCGAGATGGGTTTTCTTGGGGCGGGTATAGCGATTTATTCCGGGCAACTGATGCTTGCTATCTTGGCGTATTGCTTTTCACGGAACAAAATTATCCACTGGCCATTATCCAAAATAATTTCGGGCTATCTGATTGCAGTGGGCATTTCGGCGGCAGGTATTTTCATCAGCAGCAATTTGCCTAGCTTATTTTTTGCCATCGGACTAAAGCTGATGCTGCTTCTAGTTTTGGTATTTTTCTGCAGCTGGATATATTACCATAACGTGCTTCAGGTTTTTAAGCATATTCTCAATGTTCTAAGAAGTTTGAAAAAGTGATGGCCGATGCTCGGTGTATCCGGTGCTCAGGAACATATCAGCCATAGGACAACACTTAGGCAACTTTAAAAATTGAATTCAGAAATTTATTTAAACCCGACCTTCCGATATTCTGTGTTAGACTTATTAATCGATTTGAAGGTGAGCGGTTCTGACAGGCGGGCCAACATTGCATCGGAACGCTTGATATCTGCGCCAAATGGGAAGATGATCATAGAAACCATTCATGGTTTTAAAATCAAAAATAAATGCTGAAGTTGATAACGGGGTTGAAAGTTAACGTATCGCTTTGGCAGTTATAAGAAAGGGACTTTGAATATATTGAATCAGCTCCGTAGAAAGGGCGACACGAGGCACGTCGAAACTTTCATGTGGCCGGTTATCTTTATATATTTGCTCTATTTTTTTGCGTTGGCTGGTTCCGACTTTTATTTTAAATGAACTATCAATCAAAATACATGTTTTGATTAGCGAGTAAAAACGATATAAGCGAGTAATAATGATCCAGATAATAAACTATGGGCTTGGCAACCTGGGATCTGTCCAAAACATGCTCAAGCGAATCAACGTGCAGAGCGTAATTGTAAAAAGCCCCAGGGATCTGATAACGGAAAAAATAATTTTACCAGGCGTCGGTTCATTTGACACCGGCATGAATAATTTATTGAATGACGGTTGGATAGAAGTGTTAAATGAAAAAGTGCAAAAAGAAAAAGTTCCAACGCTTGGAATTTGCTTAGGCATGCAATTGATGACAAATCGAAGTGAGGAGGGCCATTTAGGCGGGTTGGGCTGGATCGACGGCGAGGTAATCAAATTTCCAGTAAACAAACTTAAGATCCCACATATGGGCTGGAACGTTGTAAAAGCTGTCAATGAAGACGCGTCAATTTTACAAAGCGAAAAAGATGAATTGAGATTTTACTTCGTCCATTCTTTCTATGTCAAGGTTAATAATCGATCTGACGAATTGGGTGTCACTTACTATGGCGATAATTTTACCTCGGCATTTCGACGACAGAACATATATGGCGTGCAGTTTCACCCCGAAAAAAGCCATAAATTTGGGATGATGTTGTTAAAAAACTTTGCTTCATTATAATGCTAAAAACCAGAATAATCCCTTGTTTGCTATTGCATGAGGGGGGATTGGTTAAAACCGAAAAATTTAAAAACCCTAAGTACGTAGGTGATCCCATTAACGCGGTAAAAATCTATAATGAAAAAGAAGTAGATGAGCTTATTTTTTTGGACATAGATGCCTCAAGGCTCAAGCGGGAACCGAACCTAAGCATTATCGAAGAATTGGCTACTGAATCCTTCATGCCGTTTGCCTATGGTGGCGGCATTAAAACCTTACAGCAGATTCAGCATATCCTTAATATTGGCGTCGAAAAGGTAATTATCAATCGCTCGGCCCTTGTCAACCCTAGTTTTGTCAAAGAAGCCAGTAAGCATTTTGGAAGTTCGACGATCATTGTGGCTATTGATATAAAAAAGGATATTTGGGGAAATTATAAGGTCTATGATCATGTTAGAAAAAAGGTTGAAGCCATGGCCCCCCAGGATTACGCATTAAAAATGTGCGATGCGGGTGCAGGTGAACTCTTTATTAATAATGTAGATCGCGATGGTACCTATTCAGGATTTGACTGGCAGATTTTGAAAAGTATTAATGAGATGGTTACGGTTCCAATTATTGCTTGTGGCGGAGCCTCGAAATTGCAAGACCTCAGAGACGTTGTTTCAAAAGCAAACATTTCAGGCGTAGCTGCCGGAAGTATCTTCGTGTATCAAGGCCCGCATCGCGCGGTGCTAATTTCTTATCCTTCTCACGAGCAACTCCAACAATTATTTTCTTAGCTTTTTTATGATGTATACGAATAAATATGAATAAGACGTTTAAACGGTGCAGCCGGTGTGTACTTGATACTACGGATCCCGACATATACTTTGACAATGAGGGCGTATGCAATTATTGCCGGGAGGCGGACGTCGAACTCCCGAAATATCGATTTACACCTGAGGCTGAGAAAAAGAACCTTGATCAGATAACAAAACGAATTAGACACGAATCACAGGGGCACTATCACGCAATTATTGGATTAAGTGGCGGAGTAGATAGTTCTTATGTTACGCATCTGGCTAAAGTGATGGGCATAAACCCCTTAATTGTACATTTTGATAATGGGTGGAATTCAGAGAAATCAGTCTCTAACATTAAAAAAATTGTAGATAAATGCGGGTTTGATCTAGAAACATATGTGATTAATTGGCCGGAGTTCAGGGATTTGCAGCGTTCTTTTTTTAAAGCGGGTGTGGTGGATATTGAAATATTGACCGACCACGCCATCATGGCCACTATGTTCAAATTGCGAAGAAAGCACAAAATAAAATTCGTGCTTTCTGGGAGCAATTATGTAACCGAGCATGGGATGCCATTGGCCTGGCTCTGGCGAAAACAAGACTTAACTAACATTAAGGGTATACAAAAGCAATTTGGCACAAAACCCCTTAAAGAATTCCCGACCTTGAGTTCAATTGAACTTCAAATGATAAAAATGTTCGGTTGGGGTGGAGTTTATATTGAATTATTAAATTATGTTAATTACTCGAAAAAAAGAGCCTTGGAAATCCTTATAAACGAATACGGTTGGGAGTATTACGGCGGAAAACACTACGAATCAACATTTACTAAATTTTATCAGGCATTCGTGTTGCCGGAAAAATTTGGATATGATAAACGAAAAGTCCATTTGTCAGCTTTGATCCGAAATAATGAAGTTACTCGGGATGAGGCCTTGCGTGAATTGGAAAAAACGCCGTATGATCAAAATGAACTGAAAATTGATAAAGAATATGTCTTAAAAAAATTGGGCTTTACCGAACACGAATTTGACAAAATGATGAAAGAAAAACCAAAAAAACATCTCGACTATCCCAGCGATGAATGGGTGTTTAAAATTTGGCGTAAGTTCAAACCTCATTTTGTTAAGCAAACTACATGACGGAAAATCCTTTAGATAAAAGAATTCTTTTCTTGTCTGGAGTAGATTTCAAAGAAAAATCAATTCAGGTAATTCGCAAGACTCCGGAAGCGTATGTTAAGGCTGGATGGCACGTCGACTACATCGTAGGCCGGGACAATTCCTTGAACGGCGACTATTTCTATGAATCGATTATTAATCCAAAGGGTGTCATTGTACATCGATTTACTTGGCCTTTTACAAAAATCGATGGGCTTTTAAATAATACTTATTGGAAGGCTTTCTGGTTTAGAATAAGAAACTTATCCCTTGTGATAACGCTCGCACTGAAGGCAAGCCGCCTTATAAAAAAAAATGACTTTCATGTCATCTATGGCTATGAGATTCCCGGGGTATTAGCCATTCGGTTGCTTCGCGCAATGCTTGTTAAAACTAACGCAAAATTTGTCACGCGATTTCAAGGAGTTTTATATGTTAAGGAGTGGTTGCGTAAAAAACAGAAATTTAGAATTCTTTCCAATTGGGATGCCTTTTTAGCATTAAAAACCAAAGCGGACTTGTGCATAATGACAAACGACGGCTCCCAGGGCCTAAATGTTTTGAAGCAGATCGGATCGCCCGTAAAAAATATTCTCTTTTGCCCTAACGGTGTGGATAAAGTTAAGCTTGACCGGGATAAATTGAACCAAATACAGGCTGACTTTTACGCTGAATCTCAAAAAAAATATCTCCTCTCAATTTCAAGACTGGATAATCATAAAAGAATCGACAGGGGCCTCAGAATAATCCATGAGATGGTGAAGTCATTTGGGTTCGTCAATTTTAAATTTATAGTTATCGGTGGAGGTTCAGAATATAAGAATTTAACTACATTGGTTAACACTTTAAAGCTTAATGACTACGTTGAATTTTTGGGGCCTATAAAGCATGAATACATACCCTATCATTTTGCACTTTCGGATCTCTTTCTATCGATGTACACGAGTACAAATGTTGGTAACCCATTATTGGAGGCCATCAGGCACAATAAGGTAATCGTGACGCTAAACAACGGTGATACTGGAGAATGGATAAAGCATAAGGTCAGCGGATTGATATACAACGTAAATGATGACCGTGATTTAGGTTCTGAAGACTACAAAACCATTGCGGAAGATGTTATTCGTGTTTTGAATGATGAGGCCTTGCGCGACAAAATAACAAATGGGGTCAGGGCTGTCGAAAAAAAAAAATTGTGGACATGGGATGAGCGCTTAAACACAGAAGTCACCCGAGTGGAATTATTGTTACGCTGAGATTTTGATGCAAGTTACCAAATGTTAATTGTTGCACTGATAATATCGCTGACCCTCGTCGCTATTTCGATAGTGAGATACAAGAAATTGTTTAACCCCTTTACAATAGAGGTTTACTTTACCATTTTCTTTCTTATTCTGCCTCAGCTTTTAATTATAAAAGATTCGGCGCCAGACAAGCATTTCTACTCAGATTTGGTGATTATTACATATGTCCTGTCAATCTTTTTTGGGACATTATTAAATGTAAATTCTTTTAAGCTAAGAGCGATTGAAAATGTAGGCACTATTAATACGCTCAACATTCTGCTATATGCCGCCCTGGTTATGCCGATGGTGCCGCTGTTCCTGAAAGGTGGAATATCAGCTCAGGGTTTTAGGCAGTTTTATGAGACTGTAGTTTTTTCAAAGTATGCCTCATTTTTTGAGTTGTCGAAGGTGGTATTATATTTTATTATTTTCTTTAAGCTCATAAATCGTCAAAAGTTTTCTCCCGGTTTTTTCTTCCTTTTTCCATTGGTGTTTTTTTATGGAAGCAGATTCGTCATACTCGATTTCATTATTTATTTGTGCGTCTTCCTCGAACATTTTAAAAACCTGGGCATGAGAAGTATAATCATCACGTGTCTGATAGGTGCCATTTTTATCGGCATCTATACCTATCTTCAATTTTCTTCTAGGTATAATATGAGTCAGCACCTGGTCTCATACTTTGATATCTATAGAAATCAATCTTATGTAATCAATAAATTCATCGAAGGTGATTTTGAATACTATCATGGGCAAATATATTTTTCATCGTATTTGAAATTTATACCCCGGATTTTTTGGGAAGATAAGCCAAAGGCATTTGGTTCTGCAATTCTTAATTATGCGATATTTCCTCAGTCAGCAGCGTCCGGATATATGCCCTCTTTCGGACTAGGTGCCCTGTTTGCTGATTTTGGTTTTTATAGCATTGTGTTCGTCGGCTTTTTCACTGGATTTGTAAAGAATTTTTTTTACCGGATATTTCGAACGTCAAAAAACAATCTTTCATTTTTTCTTTTTATTTTCCCTTTTGGTATGGTAACAAACATTTTTCTGTTTGCTTATCTGGCCCTCGATTATTTCATTAGAGCTCTTCACAGAAACCCAAACCCGGAAAGCAATGCATATGGACAATAGATAGCCCCCAATTATCCAGTGAAAAAAAGAGTAGCTATAAATCTTCTTATTTTTTCTGACGATAAAATTGCGGGGGCAGCTGTGTTTGCTAAAATTTGCTGAATGGATGGTTCAAGAAGCAAATTGCATTCCCTAAGATAATAATCTATCACGCGGACTTTCAATGAGAACTAAAATTAAACCTGATGAACTGGAAACTTAAGGCCGCAATTCAAAAAACTATCAGCCATCTTCCATATTCCGGTCAACTAAATTATTTTCTGCAACGATACGTAACAAAAGGATATCCTGCACCAGAGTCAATTTTTAATAAGAAAATTGTAAATGCTAACAAGCATCTACATGCTTATAAAATCTTTTCACGGGAAACCGCTCCCGATGATACGTTTTATGAGTTTGGAGCCGGATGGGACATTTTGATACCGCTGATCTACTCGAGTAAAGGTGTGCAGAAACAGATATTGCTTGACATAAATGATTTACTCAAGATCGATCTTGTTCAAGCGAATATTTCCCGTCTCATATCAAAGGGATTTCCGCTGGAAAATATATCCGGATCCAATAAGGAGGATTTACTGAAAAATTTACGCATCAATTTTCTTGCGCCTCATGATGCACGATCGACTGGATTTCCCTCTAACTCGATTCAATTCATATCAAATACAGATACACTCGAGCACATTCCAAAAGACGACATCTTTCTCATCATGAAAGAATGCTATCGAATTCTTGCTCCAGGCAAAATAGTAAGTTGTGTTATAGATCTTCGTGATCATTACACGTACTTTGACAATACTGTTTCTGCTTACAACTTTTTAACGTTTTCTGAAAAGGAATGGCGGCCATATAATAATTACCTTCATTACCAGAATCGGCTGCGCTACTCAGATTACAAAAAAATATTCGAGGATTGTGGATTTGAGATTGTTTTTGAGGAATGTGAATCACCAACTCCCTCAGAACTCGAAACGTTAAAGTCATTGCCACTCTCTGACGACTTTGCTGGAAAGGATTTGAATGAACTTGGGATAAAAGAAATTTGGATGATTTTGAGAAAATAAGTTTTATGCCCTTTAAGCCAGACCGTGAAGTTCCGAGAAAAAGAATAATTGTGAATGTCTTAAATATCGTTGATACGGAACTTGCGGGAGCAGCAATGTTCACCAAAAATCTTCTTAGTATTTGGTTGAAAGATGAATCAAGCTCGGAAGAAGTTACAATACTTTGCAGTTCCAGTATTAATGCGTCGGAAGTGTTGGAACTCCCCAAAAAATCTAACATTCACATCAAACTTATTAACTCCAATAATTTTCTTTCTCGAATATTATATGAACAAATTGTTCTACCCTTTGTAATTCGTTCTTTTGATATCTATTTCTCGCCAACGCAAATTATTCCATTCCTCGGAACAATTGTTTCACCGCGAACAAAGTTAGTTATCACCATACACGATATGATACCGTTCTTTGTTAAGAACAAGTATAACTTTCTGCGAACCCAATATGTAAAATTCATTAGCAAATGGACAGGTGTTTTTGCAGATGACGTAATCGTAGTTTCGCAAAACACATTAAATGATGTTCTCTCCCTTACCAAGATTCCGGTTTCCAAATTGCATATCGTTTACAATTTCTTGACGTCGGAATTCCAACCAAATAATTTTAATGACAAGTGTTTTTTTCTTTGTATCTCGACAATTGAACCGGGTAAAAATTTAGAAAAAACGCTGATGGGGTATAAAAGATTTCTCGAAAAGTATAGGTTACATAAGTATCGTTTTTATTGGATTGGAAAGATTGGGTGGGGATATTCAGGCAGCGATCTAAATGAAAAGATAGTCACTTTAGGACTGCAGAATCATTTTTATTTAATGGGTTATGTGGATGAAATGAAAAAACAGGATATGCTCCGGAACTGCACTGCAACTATTTATCTAAGCCACTACGAAGGTTTCGGAATTCCCGTCCTTGAAGGCTTGATCTATAATAAGCCTGCATTGGTATCACGGTCATCTTCTCTTCCTGAAGTAATCGGCGAAGCAGGAGTTCTGTGCGACAATCAGGACATTGAACGAATCGCCGATGCTATGTATGAACTGATTACCAACCTTGAAAGCTATAGATTAAGAATACCGCAACAAGTAAAGAAATTCGATAAAGATTTACAGATCCAAAAATTTCTTAAAGTCATCGGAGTCAATCAATAATCTCTATACAGATGTTTGGCGTGAAACTAAATCCCGAGGGTCTAATTCAAACGAAGCTTTTCTTAACACTCTTATTGGGCGTGGTTTTAGCTTTTAATTCCCCTGCCATCTACATTTTGCCTTTGCTTACACTTTTCCTTACAGTCGTTATACGCCAAGAAAATTTTTCCTTAAAGACTCTTCGTATCTCTGAAAAGGGATATATGCTTACCATTTTGTTTGGAATCCATTTGATCTGGTTCGTGCAACCAATTTTCGAATCGAAGTCATTTTCGTACCTGGAAAAGACG
>JAICGN010000133.1 GCA_025923075.1 Chitinophagaceae bacterium | reverse complement strand
TTAGCAGTAAGAAATTGTTTATAAAGCCTCAGAAATTTTGGATGCGTTAATCTTTTTTTTGCTTTACCGGTTCTTAGTTGTGGATCGGGAAAGGTGATCCAGATCTCATCTATTTCATTTGGAGCAAAGTATTCATCTATGCGATCAATTTGTATGCGAAGAAAAGCAACGTTTACAAGATTCAGTCGCTGCGCTTTTTTAGCACCAACCCAGATCCGGTTCCCTTTTTCATCGATGCCAATGAAATTTGTCTCAGGATGCAGTTGACCAAGGCCTACCGCATACTCACCTTTACCACAAGCTAATTCAAGAGTAACAGCATGATTGTTATGAAAGAATTCGTTCCATTTTCCTTTCATTCCTTCGGGATATTCAAGCACATTGGAAAATGTTTTAAGCTCTGCAAATCGTAGAAGTTTTTTCTGTGCCATGGGCGGCAAAGGTAACAGAAACAAAAAGCCTGGATCGGCGCACAGGAGAAGTTAGCTACAAAGCAAATAGCTTAGTCAATATGAGAGGGTTGTTGTTGATTTCGACATTTACCCAACAAAAAAGCCCCATAATTAACTAATTAACAGGGGCTTAAACAATCACATGAGAGAATAGTAGCTGTAGGGGGAGGGTTCGAACCTCCACGGAGAAGTTAGCCAAAGTGCAAAGTTTAGTGGTCAACCCTGGTCGGCCTTACCAATGGTAACGTCGGCTCTACACTTCGTTTATCCTGTTATCTCCACCCCCGAGACGAGAGGGCATGTCTGCCGGGCTTACGCCATTTCATCACCCCACA
Source organism: Chitinophagaceae bacterium (assembly GCA_025923075.1). Taxonomy (GTDB): domain Bacteria; phylum Bacteroidota; class Bacteroidia; order Chitinophagales; family Chitinophagaceae; genus VBAS01. The sequence goes on along the minus strand of JAICGN010000133.1, from coordinate 10,575 downwards.
GTATAATCAGCTATTTAAAGAGCTTGATAGAACAAAAATAAGGTCAATTGCCTTTTCGTTCCAAAATATTCAATGATTATTTTAAAAAATTAGATATTGTTCAATTAATTTGCATATTACTGAATTTATTTAAAAATCAGATATGGAAACAACCGCTAAATTAAATCTTGACAAACTGGATCAACAGATCATTCACCACATGATGAATGATGCCAACATTTCTTACGCCGAGCTCGGGAAAAAATTCTTTGTTTCTGCCGGGACCATCCATGTACGGATAAAAAAATTACAGGATGCAGGGGTCGTAAAGGGAACAAGGTTCAATGTCGACTTTAATAAACTGGGATATGATGTAATTGCCTTTATTGGAATCTACCTGAAAGAAAGCTCAATGTATGATGCTGTGGCGAAAGAACTTCATAAAATGCCTGAAATAGTACGGTTGAATTATACCACCGGAAACTATAGCATGTTTGCAGAAGTCGTGTGCCGGGATATTGGGGAATTAAAAATGGTCTTGCATGATCAACTTCAAAAAATAAAAGGAATTGAACGGACCGAAACGTTCATTTCACTTGAAGAAAGTTTTAACCGTACGATCAAAATCAGTTAAGCGTGATTTCAACAGTAAATGAATTAGTGTTACCTTAGATTCTCGATTCAAATCGTTTTTCTTATGAAGAAAGGAGGGTTTCAAGTATTATTTATAATAGTAGTGGCAATTATATTCTGTACCTGGAGTTGCTCAGATAAGGGCGGCGGTGGAGGCTCGGAAGCTAATCTTGCAGTAACATTGAATCCGCCTGCAAATTCAACTCAACCCGCTATACCACAAACTACTTTTCCTCTTACAGTTTCTATTACATCGCCTATGCCTTCCCAAGGTGTTACTATTGACGTGAAAGCTGCACCTGATGGTTCAACTGCAACTTTTTTTAGTGAATCAAGATCTTCAACAACGGCTGACAATAATTTTACAATTACGGGCACTCCAGCGAGTGTTGTATGTGTAACAACCGTGACCGTTACTTCCAAAACAAAAGCAACGAATACAATCACGCTTTCTTATCGTTATTCAAGAAAACCTTAATTGATCAGCGAACATCCAGCGCATCACGAAGTCCATTACCAAGTAGATTAAAAGCAAGAACGAGCAACATAATCGCAAAACCCGGTGCCAATGCAAGCATCGGGTTTTGCGTTATTATAAAATTATAATTCTCTTTGATCATCAATCCCCAGCTTGGTTGCGGCGGTTGCACACCAACTCCCAAAAAACTCAAACCTGCTTCAATAACGATTGCCGATGCGAAATTGGAAGCGGCAATTACTAAAACCGGACCCATTATGTTAGGAAGTATATGCTTTAAGATCGTTCTGAAATGTGAAAAACCTAAAACTCTTGTAGCCTCGATGTATTCCAACTCACGTAATGACAACACCTGACCACGAACCAAACGTGCAACATTCACCCACATCGTTAAGCCGACAGCGATAAAGACTTGCCAGAAACCTTTGCCTAATGCAAAAGTGATCGCAAATACAAGTAATAAGGTTGGAATGCTCCAGATAATATTTATGAACCACATGATAGCATTATCGACTCTGCCCCGGAAATAACCAGCCAATGAACCAAGTAATACACCAATCGTAAGGGATATGACTACCGTGATGAACCCAACACTCAGGCTGACCCTTGTACCAATAATGATGCGACTTAGAATATCACGACCGAATTTATCTGTGCCTAACCAGAATTTTTTTACTGTTATAAATGATGGAGGAAGTTGTTTTAAAGAAAACACCTTTTCTTCTTCAACCCCATCATCAATAAATTTCAATACAGAGACAGAATCTCTATTAATTAATTGATAGCTATTGATTGGAATAAATTCAAACCTATCATCCGTGCCATAAACCAGCCGATAAAAAAAACCGTTTTTATCGATTGGCCTGTCTTTGGGAATCTTTAGAAATGTCTTTGTAAACCCCGGTTTTTGTTTTCGTATCTCAAGAATGATCCTGTTTGCATAAGGCGATGAATCGGGAGCTATGAAATAAGAAAAAACTGCCGTGATTATTGAAAACACAATAATGATAAGCCCGGCAACAGCGCCTCTGTTTTTTTTAAGACGGTTCCATACTGCTTGTCCCGGCAATGACGAAGGAATACTCATTCGAATGAAAGATACAAACTATTTTACCCGACGGCCCTTCCATTCAAAACTGCCAAACATACCAAGCCATCCGGCGATCACTGTATAAATAATATGCAATGGTTGAAATAAAGGAAACAAGCTTAATAATTTTTGTTTATTATAAAACTTTGCCACAGGATAAATAAATAGAAATTCTATAAGTATTTTTAGCATCAACACTCCTGCAAGGCCCCACCATAAATTATGCATCCAGAAACCTGCAATAAACAGCGCTACTATTGAACAATTAAAAAAGTAAACAGCAAATAAGGCGCTTAAAATTTTTATATCGTTATAATTCGTTGCCTTACTGGCCCAGCGGATTCGCTGGCTGAAAAATTCTTTCCATGCATTTGTTGCTTTTGTAGTAACAATAGCACCTTTAGACAGGAGATAAAAAATTTTGCCGGGAAAACGCTGGGAAATTTTTTGCATCAGCAGCATATCATCTCCGGAAGCAATATGATCAACTCCGCTAAAACCATTTACTTCGACAAAGGCTTTTCTTTCATAGGCAAGATTCGCTCCATTGCACATATTATGCATCCTTTTTTGTACTGCGGCAGCAGTGATGCCCTGTAGCACTAGAAAATCCAACGACTGGAATGTCTGCAACAATGTGAATTTATTTTGCATTACCACGGGCGCTGCAATAAAAATTGCATTTGTCTCTTCCTTAAATGCGGCAATGATTTTCAGCCAATTTTCATTAACAACACAATCAGCATCTGTTGTGACGATGAGATCACCGGTTGCAGCCGCTATTCCTGTTTCAATTGCCTTCTTTTTATAGGAATTAATATTTTCCAACTGCAGTCTTATGAGTTTTACAGATGCAAAATTTTGAACGACGGTCGCCGTATTGTCTGTGGAATGATCATCAACAACAATTACTTCAAAAAACTCCTCAGGATATGTTTGCGATTCCAGTGAGGTCAAAAGGTTCCCGATATTTTGTTCTTCATTTCTTGCAGCGATTATAACCGAGATTTTTGTGACCGGTTGTTGGGTGTTCAGCGCAAAAGGCCTGACCTCTTTCCATCCAAGCTTGTAATACAGTATCAAAATACAGTAAATCACAAGCAGTCCAATTGTCATATAAAGAAGAAGCATGCCTTGGAAGCAAATCTAACAAACAATGCTATACTGAAATCGATGGTATTTATCCGTTCCCAGAAAATTATAGAGAAAAATGTTTGACCATACCGAGGATATTGCTAATTTTGGATAGTTGTATAAACAACTATATGTCAAACAACCATTTTAAGAAAGGCGAGCTATATAGTTTTATAACCGGCAAAGCCTCCACAGCTATTGCGCGAAGGCTTCAAAAAAAATTCAACGACTCAGGAACAAATCTGACTATTGAGCAATGGAGTGTATTGTATCATTTATGGAAACAGGATGGCGTCAGCCAACAAGAATTATGTAATGCAACTTTTCGCGACAAGCCAAGTATCACAAGATTGGTTGATAATCTTGAAAAGTTGAACCTTGTAAAAAGAGTGGCTTCAGAGAATGACAGGCGTATCAATAAGATCTATTTGACCAAACAGTCACAAAAGTTACAAGAACAGACAATGGACCTGGCAGAAGAAACGTTGAACGAAGCGTTGAATAGTGTGCCAACTGAAAAAATCGAAGTGTGTAAAGAAGTGTTACAAATAGTGTATGATAATTTGAAATAAACCCCTGTCCTCCGCCCAAGGCGGAGTGACTTAGGTTGTAGAATCTTTGGCAGATAGGAATTTATAACATGAGTGCGATCGTCCGCTTTGCATTGGATAAACTGAAAGGAGTGACTCAAGTTGTAATCTTGGCAAATTAGAGTTATGGCGATCAGAAAGAAGTTAGTAGTAATGCAGCTGGATAAATAAACATAACCTGCTAAACTTTTTAAACATAATACTATGAATACAGAAGTTAAACAATCTGCGGCCCTCAAAGGTGGTGAATGGCTGGTAAAAGAATCTTCGCCTTTTGAAGTCTTTACTCCCGAAAACTTTTCAGAAGAGCAACTGATGATCCGCGATATGTGTGAGCAGTATCTTGACAAAGAGGTGTACCCCATACTTGATCGGATTGATGCGATGGAGCCGGGGTTAATGAAGAGTCTTTTGACAAAAGCTGGTGAACAGGGATTGCTGGCAACTTCTTTTCCTGAAGAGTTTGGTGGCCTCGGAAAAGATTTTGTGACATCAACAATTGTGAATGAATACCTGGGCGCAGGACATTCATTTTCTGTTGCCATTGCTGCACATACAGGAATCGGGACGTTGCCAATTTTATATTTTGGTACTCCTGAACAAAAACAAAAATACATTCCAAAGCTGATTACCGGTGAATGGGCCGGGGCTTATGGACTAACAGAACCAAATAGCGGTAGTGATGCGTTGGGTGCAAAAACAACTGCCAGACTTAGCAGCGATGGCAAGCACTATCTTGTCAATGGACAAAAATGCTGGATCACTAATGGCGGATTTGCGAATGTATATACAGTTTTTGCGAAAGTAGACGGAGATAAGTTTACCGGATTTATTATTGAAAGAGGAACGGAGGGATTTACGCAAGGTCCTGAAGAACATAAAATGGGAATCAAGGGTTCTTCAACCGTTCAATTATATTTCCAGGATTGCAAAGTGCCTGTTGAAAATGTATTAGGTGAAATTGGCAAAGGACATAAGATTGCCTTTAATATCCTGAACATCGGTCGCTTGAAATTAGCGGCTGCTGCTCTCGGAGGGGCAAAACGGGCAACGACTGATTCAGTGCGGTATGCAAAGACGAGGGAACAATTCAAACAACCAATTGCCAATTTCGGTGCCATCAAATACAAACTGGCAGAAATGGCAGTCAAGATTTTTGTCGGGGAAAGTGCATTGTACCGTACTGCAAACTGGATCGATAGAAAGGAGCAGGAATTAATTGAGGCTGGCAAACCTTTCAGCGAAGCCCTGCTTGGCGGTGCCGAGGAATACGCCATTGAATGTGCCATGCTGAAAGTTTTCGGAAGCGAGGCACTCGATTATGTAGTTGACGAGGGTGTACAAATTCATGGTGGCAATGGATTTAGTGCGGAATATAACATTTCAAGAGCCTATCGTGACAGCCGCATCAATAGAATTTATGAAGGGACCAATGAGATCAACCGGTTACTCACTCTTGATATGACCCTGAAACGAGCGATGCAGGGAAGGCTTGACCTGATGGGACCGGCAATGTCAGTACAGAAAGAACTAATGAGCATTCCCGATTTTGGTGCAGAGGAAGAAGGAGCATTTGTAAAGGAGAAAAAACTTATTGCCAATCTCAAGAAGGCAATTCTGATGGCATCAGGAGCGGCAGTGCAAAAGTTAATGACGAAAATTGAAACCGAGCAGGAGGTATTGATGAATCTTGCTGATATGGCAATAGAAACATTTAACGCGGAAAGTGTGTTGCTAAGAGTTATGAAAATGGTAGATCAAAAGGGAGAAGCGGCTAGCGCAAATCATATTGACATCATGCGTACTTACCTGTATGATGCTGCCGATAATGTAAATAAGTTTGGCAAGGACGCGATCAATTCATTTGCAGAAGGCGACGAACAGAGAATGATATTGATGGGGTTGAAAAGGTTTACTAAGGCAGAACCGTTCAATACTAAAGACGCCAGAAGAAGAATCGCTGATAAGATGATCAGGGAAGGAAGATATGCTTTCTAACTAATCAATTTAGTTTCCATTGACCGGTTACTTTGTTTGGAGTAGCCGGTTTTTTTTCGTCCGAAAAAAACTTCATTAGTTCACGGCGGGTGACCAATAATTCATATAGCTTCTTTTTTCTTTTGCTTTCTATGTAAAGACCGACAGATAAAATACCGCAGTATATAATTGTGATAAAATAATACATAAGGAAAAGATTGTCGAGCTCGGGCAGGGTGTATACGTAGTGCATCAGGTAAATAATAATAAAACAACCATACGCAAAAGTGAGGGACGATGCAATGATAGCCTTTCCAATAAATTTGTTATGAACAAAACTGCGCTTGACTGTATACACAAAATAATACAGAGAATATCCAAAAACCAATACCAATCCCGGCCCCATAGTCAACGTTATTGTTTTTATCGTGATGCCAAATAGTAATACCACCACAAGTTCAAATACGATAAATGCAGCCAACAGTATTTTGATCATTTTTATATGCAAAGAAGAGGCGATTTGAAATATTAAAAATGAAAGTATAAGAGGCATATCAACGAGATTATTGATAATACCATAGGAGCGTTCAATTGTTTTCGGGACATTGATCAATCGTTCGGTCATGAGATTAAAACCAAAAGCCAATAAACAGTAAATAAAAAGAGGAAAATATTGTTTATAACGGATCAGCTTAGTTATTACGATGATAAGTACCGGGGCAAACAGGGCAATCGTTGACAAAATTCCTATGGCACTGTGCCAGTTCATGTATGTTGGTTTTATAGGATAAGTAGGACTTATTTTAAATCAATTAGTAAACGGGATGCGACCGACAGTAGTGTAATAAGAGACTGATTTATAAGAAAATCGAGCAAAAGTGCTTACTGGTTTAGTAATACTACCTTAGCATTCACTGGGAATTTTTATATCGACAAAGGAAAGAAATACTACTGCTTTTTCTCATGCTTCATTTCAGGTCTTGGAAACCCATCATGGCATGTAAAGCAGGAGACAGCCATCCTTTCTCCTGCTTTATAAATTATGGTGTAATCAAAAAAGTCTTTGTTGATCGCAGCGGTCATTTTCATCATTTGACGGGTAATTTCTTTTTCAGGCTTATCATCGCTGGCATAATCGAGATCATTAGGATTAATCTTGCTGGTTGCATGGCAAAAATCACAAGAAACGTTTAGGTGTTTTGAATAGATTTCCATTACGGAATCAAGATCTGCATTGCTGATGTCTTTTGGAAGCACCTTCAGGTTTCTTTCACCACTTCTGCTACCTGGCTTACTTGCTGCCATACCTATAAAAACAAACGTTGCTAAACCAAGAACAACTATTATTTTATTTTTCATGCTGGTCATTTTGATTTTGAAATTACTAAATCCTTTTAGGTTGCCGATCTTTTATCGTTTCATTTGTGTTAGCGGCAACATCGGTCAAAATCTTAAAATATGTCATCATTAGTCAAAGAATTTAGTGATTACCGCACTGCATGAACGAAAGTATCCTCACCAAAAACGATCTTATGATGAAGCGTCTTTGGAATCTTGATACCCACACTTATGAGGATCGCGTTTTGGGCAAGAAGACGAAAGAAATGCTTGGATTGGTTGTCCGCCAACCGCCGGACGCTACGATAAGATGATGGTATCGGGCACCATCTCGGGAAATCTCATGAATTGGACAAATCTACGGACGGGATGAATGAAATATTTGTTGTTGGCAATGTGGTTGATGGCACGATAGTCATCCCTCACACCAGGCGGGCAGCCGGTTTTTGGGAAGAATTGGAGACCGGCAAAGACCAGCTACAGCGCCCCAGACAAAAATCATACAGTTAACGTTTTCAAAATCCCTTGCTTGCTACCTGTTATTGTCTAAATTTGTAATCAATTTTTTTCCTATGAGTGACGCTACTGTTGCCCCTGCCTTGACCGCCAAGGACTTTGTGACCGACCAGGAAGTACGCTGGTGTCCCGGTTGTGGTGATTATTCAATACTTGCACAAGTGCAAAAAGTAATGCCCACGTTGGGTATTGCCCGTGAGAATATTGTGATTATTTCCGGTATCGGTTGTAGCAGCCGGTTTCCTTATTACATGAATACCTATGGAATGCATTCAATCCACGGAAGAGCCACGGCCGTGGCAAGCGGGTTGAAAGCCTCAAGACCCGAATTAAGTGTGTGGATAGTAACCGGTGATGGAGATAGCTTAAGCATTGGTGGAAATCATACGATCCATTTATTAAGGAGAAATTTTGATGTCAATATTCTTCTTTTTAATAACCAGATATACGGATTAACCAAAGGGCAGTACTCGCCAACTTCAGAAGAAAACAAGGTTACTAAATCGACTCCATACGGAAGTATTGATCATCCATTTAATCCTTTGGCTTTGGCGATGGGTGCAGATGCAACATTTGTAGCAAGAACAATGGACCGTGATCCAAAACACCTGCAGGCAATGCTGCTTCGTGCCAATGCCCATAAAGGCGCTTCTTTTCTTGAAATCTACCAGAACTGTAACATATTTAATGATGGTGCATTTGAGATGTTTACTGAAAAGGGGACAAAAGCTGCGGAGACATTATTCCTTGAGCAGGGCCGGCCATTAACTTTCGGAGCAAATAAAGAAAAGGGAATAAGGCTTGACGGCTTTACCCCAAAAGTTGTAAGTCTTACCGATGGTTATAGCGCTGATGATCTTTGGATACATAATGAAAAAGATATTTACAAGGCGCAGATACTCGTTCGGATTTTTGACAACCCCGGTGTTGAAGGACATTTGCCAAGGCCTTTCGGCGTCTTCTATCAAACCGATCGTAGTTGCTACGAGACTGTAATGGAGCAGCAGATTAAAGATGCTAAAGCAAAGAAACCTGCTGATCTTGATAAGTTGTTAAGGGGAAATGAAGTATGGGTCATCAACTAAATGCCACTGGTTTTCTTAATTCCTTATCTGCATTCTCAAATACTTTTTTTCTTTTTCTTTCATACCACCATACTGGTGCAGTTTTTTTCATCATTGTGTCAATGCTGCGCATACCGAAAAGATTCCATGCTGCCCTCATTTTTCCGGTTAACGATGGCTGCATTGCTCTTAAGCTCATAGCAAACCCGCTGTCAAGATATTCCATGTGATGCCACCAGCCTGCAGGCATAAATAATGTATCGCCATGTTCAAGCACTGCTTCAACTCCCTGTGCAAGTTTCAATGCTGGAAATTTTTCATAGTCAGGGCTACCATTTTGCATGTAGTAATTTGAAAAATCGGCAAGTGATAAAACTTCAAATGGTTTTCGGTAAAGCTTGTATTGTTCTTCGAAGGGAAACAGTAATACTCTTTTTCTTCCGGCAAACTGCGTATGCAGTATGTTTGAAAGGTCGATATCAAAATGCATATGGGTGATAGAAGTGGCTCCGCCTGTAAAAAGCATAGGATATTTCTTTATAAAACCTTTCATCATGTGTTCGGGCCAGGTAAAGTCATCTATTAATTGTGGCGCATGATCAAAAATGTTGAATAAAAAGATTCGCCAGCCTGCGGGGCCTTTTCTTATCATGTCAATATACTCACCAAATGTTTTGTAATCATCAGCTTTATTGATTGGAGTATAAGCATCACTCTTAGTGTTGTTATAAAGGGGGACTTGTTTATCGCCAACCAATTCTTTAAAATAATCCCAGTTCCATTTAGTGTACGCGGGCCAATTATGAGAAAGGTCCCGGATAATTACCGGCATGTTCTTATCATAGAATTCATTTCTGAATTCTTCCGGTGAGATGGAATCCAAAATCGGAAGGGGCTTCAACTGCATGCAGTGCAATTTAGACAAAGATATTAATCAGTGCCATTCAGCTTGCCAACTAACTGATAAAATTTGGAGTCATGCAAGATTGAAATTGAAATGATGCACTAAAAACTGCTTTCATTATCAAAAAGCAACGGTTGTTCGCTAAAAAGGCGCCAACTTTTCCGATGATATTTACACATACCATGTTCTTCAAGCGCTTTTCTATGCTCCGGTGTTCCATATCCTTTATTGCATGCCCAATTGTAATGGGGAAATTCCTCATGCAACTTTTTCATATACTCGTCACGGTAAGTTTTGGCAAGAATACTCGCGGCTGCGATAGATGCATAAGTTGCATCACCTTTTATTATGCAGCGGTGGGGTATCCTTTTATATTTTTTAAAGTAATTTCCATCGATCAATAATAATTCGGGCTTAAGCGTCAAACGACTTACAGAAACATGCATGGCTTTGACAGATGCCTGGAGAATATTGATACGGTCAATTTCTTTATGACTGATACTGGCAACCGCGAAACAGATGGCTTCTTTTTCAATAACGATTCTTAATTCATTTCTTTCCTCTTCAGTTAGCTGTTTGGAGTCATTCAGGACCGGATGAAAAAATCCTCTTGGAAGAATAACCGCAGAAGCAAATACAGGGCCTGCATAACACCCACGCCCGGCTTCATCACAACCCGCTTCAGTTAATTGGTCCTGATAAAAAGGATTCAGCATTTTTTGAGGAATACACAAATATCGCAGAACAAAATTTATTTTCAGCAAACGTAGCAACTAACTTTGCGCCCATATGTCCCAAACTTTTCCACAGCGTTCATCAAAGTGGGTTGTTATTTGGTTATTGACTGGTGTTGGAATGATCATCATTCAAAT
>JAICGN010000132.1 GCA_025923075.1 Chitinophagaceae bacterium | reverse complement strand
ATTGTTTTAAATTCTTGATTTCCTTTGTAAGCCCTGCTATTTCATCACTTAAATGTTTGATACGGTCATATAATGATTCACTAAGTTTTTGCTGCTCAGAAGTGCGGCTCAAAATGGTAAGCAATAAGACAAAAACGGCAAGAGGGATAAGGATGAGCAGAATAATCAGTCCGGTCATCTTGGCTGGTTTGGTGAATAATAGCTGCTATGATTGATCAAAAAAAAACGTTGAAAGCAGCTTTAAATTTCGATATCTAAATATACCGGACAATGATCAGAATGCTTTACATCGGGAAAAATTTCCGCATACTTTAACTTGTTTTTTAGCGGATCTGTAACATTAATATAATCAATTCTCCAGCCTTTATTTTGTAACCGCACCATGGGAAATCGCTGGCTCCACCAGCTATATCTGTGAGGCTCAGCATGCAACTCACGGAATGAATCAGTCCACCCACTTTCAAAAAATTTATCCATCCATTTTCTTTCTTCTGGTAAAAAACCCGATGAATTTTTATTTCCCTTTGGGTCATGAATGTCAATTTCTTTATGGGCAATATTATAATCACCACATAAAACAAGTCTGGGATGCTTCTTTTTCAACTCGTTTAACCAGGTAAAAAATTCATCAAGCCATTTATATTTGAAAGTTTGTCGTATATCGCCGCTTGTTCCTGACGGGAAATAAGCATTGATCAATTTTACATCATTGAAATCAAGCTGCATAATTCTTCCTTCATCATCACTTACTTTGTGGCCATTTCCCAATTCAATTTTATCAGGCACTATTTTGGTAAACACAGCTACACCGCTGTATCCTTTTTTCTGTGCACTAAACCAATAATCATGGTAACCCGCGTCATTAAATAATTTATGATCTACATTTTCTTTCAGCGCTTTGGTTTCCTGAAGGCAAATCACATCAGCAGGATCTGTTTTCAACCAGTCAAGAAAGCCTTTCTTAAGTGCAGCTCTTATTCCATTTACATTGTATGAAATGATGCGCATAAGATCAATTAAACGACAAGTTAAAGAATTGAATAAATATGTATTAAAGGATTATTTATTTTTAACTCAAAGAAGAAATTAAATGAAACCGGAAGAGCATCTTATACCACCGAAATCACATGTTTATCTTGACGGCCCAAAAAGCAGGGGGTTTGAATTATCATTTGCATTCAGGGTTTTTTGGCAATTAATACATGGCTTTAGAAAACTTCATTTCATTGGTCCATGTATCACCGTGTTTGGTTCGGCAAGGTTCAGTGAAACTCATAAATTTTATATAGCTGCAAGAGAATTCGGAAAAAAGATCGCCGAGCTTGGTTTTGTTACAATGACTGGTGGCGGTCCCGGCATTATGGAAGGTGCAAATCGTGGAGCATTTGAGAATGGTGGTATTTCTGTTGGATGCAACGTCCAGCTGCCATTTGAGCAAATGCCAAATCCGTATATGAACAAATGGATCACTTTTGAGCATTTTTTTGTCCGCAAAGTTTTGCTTGTAAAATATTCTTATGCTTTTATAATTATGCCCGGGGGTTTTGGTACGATGGATGAATTTTTTGAAACACTTACTCTTATACAAACAAAAACGATCACACAATTTCCTATGGTATTGTTTGGCAAAGAATACTACAAAGAGCTTTGGGATGTGCTGGAGCATATGGCAGCAAACGGATCGATTGCAAAGGAAGATCTTTCGCTTGTATTGTTAACAGATGATGTGAATGAAGCGATGCTGCACATCCGCACTTATATCAGCACAAATTACAAGGTGAAGCCGCGGAGGCGTTCTTTGTGGTTAATGGAGAAAAGATAATTGCGGAAGTGATTTATAATGACATAGCAGGTACTTCCTGAGGTACTTTGATCAGAGATTTCTACCAAAAAAAGATTTAAAACGATAAAAGAAAAAGCTGCAAAAAATGTTTCTTTGCCTACGTTTATTATTGCAAAAATAAACCAGGGAATGCGGATTGCCGACGGAAGGTAGAAACTGATTGACCGTTATTTTAACGAGTTCTATTTTACTTCCCGTGTCGTTAAGAATAATATTTTTAAAATTGAAATATAAACAGCGTGGAAATTAATACTATCATATTCGATTTGGGCGGCGTGCTCATTGATTGGAACCCCAGATATGTATATCGTACTATTTTTAAAACCGAGGAAGAGATAGATTGGTTTTTTGAGAACGTAGCCACGCATGACTGGAATGAAAACCAGGATGCAGGTTACCCAATAACGAAGGCAACAGAAGAGTTGGCGGCCAAGCATCCTGAATGGGCAAAAGAAATACAAGCCTACTATGGCAGGTGGACAGAGATGCTGGGGGGTCCGATACATGAAACTGTCGAAATATTCAGGCAATTAAAAAAAATACCCGGTGTAAAAACTTATGCTCTTACTAACTGGAGTGCCGAGACATTCCATATAGCCCTGGAACGTTATGATTTCTTGCATTGGTTTGATGGCAGGGTGGTAAGTGGTGAAGAAAAAACAAGAAAACCATTTCATGTTTTTTATCAAAAGTTATTGGATCGCTATAATGTAGACCCTGCAAAATCTCTGTTTATTGATGATAATTTAAGGAACGTAAAGGCTGCAGAAGAGTTAGGGATCAAAGGAATTCACTTTCATAATCCGGATCAATTGAAGAAGGAATTAATAAATCATGGTATTGAGTTAGAAAATTAAAGAATAATATCTATTTTTCGGAGTAAAGAGGTATTATGGAAGAAGCTAATTACACACATCCAAGTGAAAGCGAACTCTCCGATCAGCTAATTTCAGAGATTCAACTTGTTCCGGCTACCACCGGCCAGCGGTTTTTAAATTATTTAATCGATAATTTGCTATTGCAGTACGGTCTTAGCCTGCTTACTGGTATGGCAGTGGGAACATTATTGGCGGTATTGTTTCCTGATTATATGTTGGAATTGTCTCAAAGCGATGACACCTGGGCGTTATTGCCTTTTGCCTATTGTGTCGTGATTGTAAATTATGTTGTTTACTATACTGTTTGCGAGAAAGCATTCAAAGGATATACGTTGGGAAAATTAATTACCGGTACAAGGGCCATACGTGAAGATGGCAATGAACTTACATTCAAAAACGCATTGCTGCGTTCGTTATCCCGGCTGGTACCGTTTGAAGTATTCAGTGCTTTTGGCGGATACCCCTGGCATGATTCATGGACAAAGACAAGAGTAATTAAATCCCGGTAAGCTATCTGAACGAGATCAGTTCAACTTCGAAGATCAATGTGCTGTTTGGTCCTATCTCACGACTTATATTCCTGTTACCATAAGCCAACTGCGGAGGAATAAATAATTTCCATTTGCTGCCAACCGGCATTAATTGCAATGCTTCGGTCCATCCTTTAATAACTCCATTCAATGGAAAACTGGCGGGTTGACCTCTTTTTACCGAGCTATCAAACACTTCACCCTTTATCGTTGTGCCATGATAATGACAGGTCACTGTATTCATTGGGAGAGGTTTTGGTCCATCACCTTGTTTGATGATCTCGTATTGCAAACCGCTCGGTAATGTTACCACGTTCTCTTTTTTACTATTCTCAGCAAGAAATGTTTCACCTGCTTTCAGGTTATCGTTTTCTTTGTTTTCCATAAATGATCTTAGTTTATCAAATAGTGGCATAAAAATACATTTATAATTCGGCTTTGTTTTAAAGTAGTATTTACTTATAGCAATAAATATTTTGAATCAACTCCCCTTCCCTCTGGGAAGGGGCTTTAGCAGAGTCCTCATTTATCTGAATGGTATGTGGGGATGGGCCTTTTATTCCAATACTGGTCTCAACCATTTTGTAGCTTCTTCAATGCTCATTCCTTTTCGTTTGGCATAATCTTCCAGCTGATCCTGCATTATTTTTCCTACACCGAAATAATGGCTTTGCGGATGCGCAATATACCAGCCGCAAACCGAAGCAGGAGGATTCATCGCAAGGCTTTCAGTTAATTCCGTACCGATATTTTCGGTAGCATTCAACAGGTCAAACAATTTTATTTTTTCTGTATGATCCGGACAGGCCGGGTAGCCTGGGGCAGGACGTATGCCTTTATAATTTTCTTTTATCAATTCTTCATTACTCAACGTCTCATTTTTAGCATAGCCCCAATATTCTTTTCTCGTTCTTTCATGTAAACATTCTGCAAACGCTTCCACTAACCGATCGGCGAGTATCTGGACCATGATCTTATTGTATTCATCATGTTCATCTGCAAATTTCTTGACCCATTTGCTTGCTCCAAACACACTTACTGCGAAGGCGCCTATAAAATCTTCACCGAGCTCGCCAGGACAGATGAAATCGCTTAACGAATAGCTCGGTTGTCCAACAGCTTTTTTTAGCTGTTGACGAAGCGATTCCAGTTTCACTTCACCTTTTTCTGTTTGAAGCGTAACTGTATCAGCATTATTACTTGTCGCCGGCCAGAAACCGATTACTCCATTTGCAGTGAACCATTTTTCGTCAATAACTTTCTTTAGAAGTTTTTGTGCATCATTATAAATTCTTTTTGCTTCGGCACCAAAGATTTTGTCTGATAACACTTCGGGAAAGCGACCTGGCATTTCCCATGCAATAAAGAATGGACCCCAATCAATATACCTGGCAATAGTGCCAAGATCAAATTCTTTGAACACTTTTACCCCTTCAATTGCAGGCTTTACCGGTTTATAATTTTTCCAATCGAAATATTCTTTGGTGATCACTGCTTCTGAATAGGGAATGAGCGATTTTGCTTTATTCTTATTTAAAAACTGTTGACGCAAGTGTTCATATTCTTTTCTTGTGTCAGCCAGGAATGATTGCTTCTGTTCATTACTTAACAATGAGCTTACTGCAGTTACACTACGACTGGCATCCAATACATGCAAAACGCCATTATCATATTGCGGAGCAATTTTTACCGCGGTATGCATTCTTGAAGTGGTAGCGCCACCGATCAGTAATGGTTGTTTCATGCCGCGACGTTTCATTTCATGTGCCACGTGTACCATTTCATCAAGAGAAGGAGTAATCAATCCACTCAATCCAACGATATCTGCTTTTTCCCTTTCTGCTGTATCGAGAATTTTATCTGCATGCACCATTACGCCAAGGTCTATAATATCATAACCATTACAACCAAGCACCACACCAACAATGTTTTTGCCAATATCATGCACATCGCCTTTTACCGTTGCCAGTAACACCCTGGGAGCACTTGCAGATTCCTTGTTCTCGGTGCCGGCTGCTAAATGAGCCTGTTTTCTTTCTTCTTTTTCTGCTTCAATGTAAGGAGTTAAAATCGCAACTGATTTCTTCATCACCCTCGCACTTTTCACAACCTGGGGTAAAAACATTTTGCCGCTTCCAAAAAGATCGCCTACAACATCCATCCCCGCCATCAAGGGGCCTTCAATTACTTCTAATGGTGTGGCATATTTCTTTCTTGCTTCTTCTGTATCAATATCAATATAATCAGTGATACCATTTACAAGTGCATGTTTCAATCTTTCTTCCACCGATGTATTTCTCCAGGCTTCATCTTTTACTTCCACTTTCCCTTTTGCCTTTACCGTTTCTGCAAAAGCAATTAGTTTTTCAGTGGCTTCGTTGTTGTCATTATTGCGATTCAGGATCACATCTTCACACAGTTTTTTTAATCCAGGTTCAATCTCATCGTATATCACCAGTTGACCTGCATTCACGATTCCCATATCCATCCCTGCCCTGATCGCATGGTAAAGAAAAACAGCATGCATCGCTTCACGTACATGGTCATTGCCACGAAATGAAAAAGAAAGATTACTTACGCCGCCGCTAACTCTCGTCAGGGGCATCAATCTTTTTATTTCTGCTGTTGCTTCAATAAAATCCACAGCATAATTGTTATGTTCTTCCAAACCCGTGGCAACAGCGAATATGTTTGGATCGAAAATTATATCCTGCGGGTCAAAGCCGACTTTTTCTGTAAGTATTTTATAAGCGCGATGACAGATCTCAATTTTTCTTTGTTTTGTATCGGCTTGGCCTTTTTCATCGAACGCCATCACAATTACTGATGCGCCGTACATCAAACAGGTTTCTGCTTGCTGTATAAATTTTTCTTCACCCTCCTTCATTGAAATGGAATTGACGATACATTTTCCCTGCACACATTTCAAACCGGCTTCAATGATCTCGAATTTCGAGCTGTCGATCATGATAGGGATCTTTGCAATATCAGGCTCGCTTTGTAAAATATTAAGAAAGGTTGTCATGGCTTGCACGCCATCGAGTAAAGCATCGTCCATATTTACATCCAGCACTTGTGCGCCACTTTCCACTTGTTGACGTGCAACACTGAGCGCTTCTTCATATTTATTCTCCCTGATAAGACGGGCAAATTTTTTAGAACCTGTCACATTGGTTCTTTCGCCAATGTTTACAAAGTTTGTTTCTGGACGAATAACGAGTGGTTCCAGGCCTGAGAGACGCAAGTATGGATGAATGATAGTTTGTTCCGCCATTTAAGAATTCCTCTTCACGAGTAAATTCCGGATAACTGAGAAGTTATTGACGATGAGAATGAGTACGGCTATTATCAATAGGGTCTTTTCCATTAGAGCTAAGATAATAATCAAATCGCCAATTCTTTAGTAGTTTCCGGTAATTTTCTTGGTGATATTTTTTTTACGTGTTTTGCAATGTGGTGAATATGATCAGGGGTAGTGCCGCAGCATCCACCAACTATGTTAACAAAGCCTTCTTTTGCCCAATCTTCTAAATAATGGGCCGTGTCTTCGGGTTTTTCGTCGTATTCTCCCATAGCATTTGGTAAACCTGCGTTGGGATATGCCGATACATAACAGCTCGCAATTTGACTAAGTTCTTCTATATGTGGCCGCATTTCTTTTGCGCCCAATGCACAATTTAGACCAATACTTAACGGCCTCGCATGCATTACGGAATGATAAAACGCTTCCAATGTTTGTCCACTCAGCGTTCTTCCCGATGCATCGGTGATCGTTCCGCTGATCATGATCTCTTTTCTTTCTTTATCTGGATGTTCACGAAAATATTTTTTGATCGCAAAGATCGCTGCCTTTGCATTCAATGTATCAAAAATTGTTTCGATCAATAACAAATCTACACCGCCGTCAATCAATCCTTTTGTTTGTTCATAATATGCATCCACGGCATCATCAAAAGTTAAGGCCCTGAAACCGGGATTGTTTACATCAGGAGACAGCGATAATGTTTTATTCAATGGACCAAGTGCACCAGCTACCCAGGGGCCGGCGGCCCCCTTCTGTTCCCCCAACGGGGGAAAGTCCCGGCTATAATTTCTCTTTTCAGCATAGGGAAGGCTGTCAAGTTCCTGTTCAATTTTCAACAAAGTTTCATTAATGTTTGCAAGCACATCATTGTTTGTAAATCTGATCACTTTAAAACCTTTACCTTCTAACCATAATGTTCTGGATTCATCATTTGATTTATTATCAGGTAATTGATGAATGAGACCATCAACTTCAATGATGAGTTTTTTTGCAAGGCAAACAAAATCCGTTATGTAGTTTCCGATTATATGTTGTCTTCTGAATGAATAACCATTCAACTTGTCGCCTCGAAGAAAGTTCCATAAAACATTTTCTGCTTCAGTTGGTTGCGTTCGATGAACCGACACAAATTCTTTTAATAGCTTGTAGGTTGAAGGGTCAGCATTTTCATAAAATTCGGAGTGTTCAATCATGGGGCTTGTGGGATGGGTTCCTCCCCCGTTGGGGGAGTTAGAGGGGGCCCTGAATTCTTTGACTGCTTCCTTTGCAATTTTTGCAGCAGCCAAATTCATTTCATAGGCCAGTGACTGCATACCATAATCAGCTAGTGAGACCTTTTGAGCATTGAACGTGTTGGTTTCAATAATATCCGCACCTGCTTCAAGATATTTTTTATGTATTTCCTTAACTATCTGAGGCTGCGTAAGACTAAGCAGATCATTATTGCCTTTCAGATCTGAGGGCCAGTCTTTAAATCGTTCACCACGATAATCTGCTTCATTAAGTTTGTACTGCTGTATCATGGTGCCCATGGCACCATCGATAATGAGTATACGTTTTTCGAGTTCCTTCCTGATATTCATAATAAATATAGCTTTAAGCGTTTAGCTGTTAGCTACTAGCTTTTGTTGAACAGAATTACTGAAAGCTGATCCGCCTGAGGTGGACGCAACAAAAGTTTCATAGCAGCAATACAGCTGACAAATCAAAATCTTTGAACTATATAAACGGTAGGAAACAGTGAGTGAAGTTTCTTTGCGTTTATTAGTTCTGTAAAGGCCGAACAATAAACAAATCCGCCGTGCCACAAAGATAAAGGTTTTATTCAACTAGCTCAAGGTTGAGATTAAGGTTAAGGTTAAGGTTAAGTTGTGCTCAGGTTCCTCAACCTTAACCTCAATCTTAGCCTATTTGTTGGCAACATAGTTTTCTACCGGCAGCCGATTTTGCAGGCTACGTGCAAGTGTCATTTCATCAGCATATTCCAGCTCGCCGCCAAATGCAATTCCCCTGGCAATGGTAGTAATCCGCGTTGTAGTATGCTGTAACTTCTTTTGTATATAATAGATAGTAGTGTCACCCTGGATATTTGGGTTCAGTGCGAAGATGATCTCTTCTGTAGTTTCTTTTTGTATGCGATGAATAAGTGATTCGATATTAAGCTGGTCGGGCCCCACGCCATCCAGTGGGGAAATGATACCGCCAAGCACATGATAAGTGCCATTATATTGTTGTGTACTCTCGATTGCGATCACATCGCGGATATTTTCGACAACGCAAATAGTTTCCTGCTTGCGCATACTATTGGCGCAAATAGAACAAATGTCTCCATCGGCTACATTGAAACAACGCTGGCAGAATTTTATTTCGTTGCGCATCCTGGCAACTATTTCGCTGAACTGTTCTACATCTTTTTCCTCCTGCTTTAATAAATGCAGCACCAGTCGCAAAGCGGTTTTTTTTCCAATACCGGGCAGTTTGGCAAATTCGTTAACGGCATTTTCAAGAAGTTGAGAGGAAAATTGCATACGTGGCAAAGATAAGCTACACCCCTCTAAATCTCCCCGAAGGGGAGACTTTTGCAAGCCCACAATGGCCAGCTCATTGTTAATTACATACTGTTATTAGATTTCGGATTATCGGGATTCTGCGGATGCTATTCTCCCTCTTTGGGGGAGTTAGAGGGGGCCGCCTATTTCAAACTCATTATCCCAATTAGCCCGGACCGTGATCTTCTTGTTAAGCGGCCTGACTAATTCGGGTTGTCTTTTTACTACAAAAAATTGACCCGGGTCCCAACGGCCATTGTTATTCTTATCATAGAGAATGCTAAGCTCATAGTCACCGGGGGGAAATAACTGTTGATAAATTTCCGACGTGGTAAGAGGAAATGTTTTTATTACCTGGCCGCCCTGGGAAACTTGCAACACTGGATTTTGAGACAGATCTATATTTAAAAAATTGATCTTTAAAGAACCATAGTCAGTTTGTTTTTTTGTGGTGAAACTTATCGTATCGGTTTTTAGAAGTTTACGACCCAGCGTATCTTCTGCAAAATCTTTATCGAGAATTAAATTATATAGCGTGTTTTCTTTCCAGGTGGTCTTTAATGACAGCTTTTTTTTCAGGCTATCAATTTCCCAGGTTCCTTGTGCCGGAGAAAATGTCGAATCAGTACTTAGTAGAAGTTTGGAAGTATCAATCTGGCGCAATGGCCGGTCAAAATTCAACGTAAAGTCTCCAAGCAGATCCTGGACATTGCCGCTAAGGCTGGATGTAAATCTTAATCTTCTGTCGTCAGTTCTTGCACCGGCGCCGCGATTGCCGCCAGGAAAACTGACCGTGGGCACAGGTTGTTGTTCTTTTATCTCTGTATACGCATATAACGTAACCGGCGTCGCATCGGGCTTAATTTCTATAGCACTATCCGCAAATGCGAAAAGGTCCTTGTCGGAATATGTCCTTGTATCCTTCATCACATATATATAATAGGTGCCTTGTGGCAAATACAAAAACCGGAAGCGTCCTTTTCCATCCAGCCTGGTAATATATCGTGCTCTTTCCTTCATTACAGCAGAATCCACACCGCTTTTATACAGCATAACAATTAAAGAAGAGTCAATACCCCCCGTTTCGGCGAGAACGACATTTCCGTTAAGCTGCATTGTATCCAATGTATTGCCCGTGGTAAAGATGTATGATAAATTATGCAACACATTTCCTTCATTGATATCTTTTATTGCATCGCCAAAATTGTAATAATAAGTAGTGTTGGGTTCAAGGGTGTCTTTGATCTTTACTGTAAGGGTCTTTAGCTTGTGTTCAACTGCAGGAGGAGTAGATGGCATAGGTGAAACGATAAGGTTTCGAAAAATATCCTGCGGCTGATCAATATACTCATCAAAAGTAAAAGTGATCGTTTTTGAATCAAATCCCTTCGTTGAATCGGGCGGAGTTACTTTTAAAAGCAACGGGGGAAGTGAATCTCTTGGGCCACCTGTCGGTGGGATGATGTTGGCGCAGCCTGAATTTAGCACCGCGATTTTTGAAAGTATAAGGATTAGGAAGAAATAAAGGAGAATTCTTTTCATTCAATAAATTTCATCGGCTGCAAACTTAACCTGTTTACGGCTAATGAATGTTCAGAGTATCCTAATAATCCCTGAAAATCGTGTTAACCTTGCCTACAATGTCTGCCGACAGGCAGGTCATGGTTCTACCGTTCCTCTTCTTCCGGTTCCAAATCATGCAATGCAACGACAAGGTTATTAGATTTAACAAAATTGCACCAATGACAATCAGGGTTACCGCACCCAATATAAAATTCCTTGTCCTGGATCTTTTGCCAGACTGAGGTGATTTGTTGCGTTACGGTTTCGATGTCTTCGGGAGTGATCACCAGCTTTGCTTTTTTATAAACTTTCTTTTTATCAGGCTCGATAAAATCAAATTCAGTGCTGACGACTTTCCAGTTTTTTTGTTCGTAATTATCAACCAGGATCTTGTAAAATACACCCTGCCGCCAGTAATCACCTCCATTCGGATCTTTATCCGATGGGCCATGTATTTTAGGAATTGCTTTGTCAGGGTCACCAGTTTTATAATCAACCACATTTACTGACTTACCATCAAATTCAAGCTTATCCAATTTGCCTTTGATAGGAACGCCATTGACTACTACGTTTCGGATATTTCTTTCGATGGTAACTATTTTATTAAAACCTCCGATCCTCTTATCATAATAATTACTTAACACTTCCTGGCCATATTCAAGTCGTCGTTCAAATTGTTCTTTGGTGAAACTTTCCCGGTGACGGTGGAGATACCATTCAAAATCGGCAATAAAAATTTCTTTGGAAGGGAACTGACCACTATT
>JAICGN010000131.1 GCA_025923075.1 Chitinophagaceae bacterium | reverse complement strand
TGGATAGTGTATTTTAGTCTGAGTGACCTCTCTTATGAACAAGCCAGACGTATAGAATTACATATAAAGAACATGAGGAGTAGAAAATACATAGAAAATTTAAAGAGATATTCGGAGATATCGCTCAAATTAATCAATCTCTATGTTGATTGAATATTAGCTCATCCGATGCCTATCGGCATGGTTAAGAGCGCTGCTTTGACAGAGCAGAGGTCTCCCGATAGCTATCGGGAGGTTCGAGCCCAGTACGTCCCACTTCAGGCAACGTAACATCTGTGAAGCTGACTTTACTATTTATCGGGGATTAAACCTTCCATTCCACGATCTCATTCACCCATTCCTGCCTGTAAGGCGTAGTTATTTTAATATAATTGTCTGTATATCCTTCCATCATTCCCTTGTTCTCATGTCCTTCAAATAGCACCTTCCTGTTTTGCCCATGATGCTGCTGGGTAAAGTACTGCATCTTCATATAGGAAAGATTGCGGAGCGATTTATTTCTTTCATGCCGGACATTCATTGGCACAACAGGCTTGATGGCTAGAGCATGGGTATTATCTCTTTCAGAATAAGTAAATACATGCAGGTAGGAAATATCCAGTGAATGTAAAAAGTCAAATGTCTCTTTAAAATCTTCATCCGATTCACCGGGAAATCCAACAATCACATCAACACCAATACAGCAATGCGGCATCAATGTCTTGATCAGTCCGACACGTTCAGCATACAATTCTCTTTTATACCGTCTCCTCATTAACCCCAGGATCCTGTTGGAGCCACTTTGCAATGGAATATGAAAATGCGGCATGAACTTGTCGCTGTTCGCAACAAACTCAATGATCTCGTTATTCAGCAGATTAGGTTCAATAGATGAAATCCGGAAACGTTTGATGCCATCTGTTTTTTCTAATTCTTTAATCAATGAAAAAAAATTATCTCCTTCATTTGAAGGAGTCTTCCTTAGAACCCCCCTTTGGTGGGCAGGGGGGCGGAAATCTCCGAGGTTAACGCCTGTCAAAACTATTTCCTTTACACCGTGCGATGCAAGATGCTCAACGTTTTTAATTACATTTTCAATTGAATCACTCCGGCTTTTGCCACGAGCCTGTGGTATGGTACAGAAAGAACAATTATAATCACAGCCATCCTGAACCTTTAGAAAAGTTCGTGTTCTGTCGTTGATAGAAAAAGATGAATTGAAACCTGTAACTTCTTCAATATCACAGCTGCAGATTTTTGCGGAATCGCCTTTTGAAAGTTCACGGATATGCCGTACGAGATTGAATTTTTCGGCAGCGCCAAGCACGAGATTCACTCCGGGTATCTCTGCAATTTGCTTTGGTTTCAACTGGGCGTAGCAACCGGTGATCACCACGAGGCTTTCGGGAGCTTTTCGCTGTATCCTCCGAACGATCTGCCTGCATTCTTTGTCAGCATTATCGGTTACAGAACAAGTATTGATAACATACACATCTGCCTGGTCGTCAAACTCTTTTTTCTCAAAACCTTCCTTCTCCAGCATCCTTGAAAGCGTAGAGGTTTCCGAAAAATTGAGCTTGCAACCCAACGTATGAAATGCGACTGTTCTTGCTTCCGCCATGGGGCGCAAAGATAGCTAAGTTTAAGGTTTCGAGTTTATAGATTATGGCTTCGGCTTTAGTAATACTGTTGAGCTTTTGTTGCGTCGCAAGCTTGTACGTTCTGTTCGTCATTCGGCTTTTTTATCCACCCCCAATTGTTACTTGATTTATAACTGAAGTGCTTCCCCCGCCAGCGGGGGATATCAAACCTTACCTTATTGTACATTTTGGAATGCTTATTAATTCCGGTAATATAAAGGCAAGCTCGTTGTCCGCCGCTGGCGGGGGCCGGATGTTCAATCAACGCAATATTTTCAAAATGGGGTGGAGAAAAAGCTGAATGGAGTTTCTGAAGCAGAAAGGGCGACGCAAGGGACGATGATAGTAGCAAAAAAGCTGACTCCATAAAAATAAATTATACTTGCATCATGAATCCCCAGGTCAGAAAAGCGGCGCCGATAATTTTAGTTTTTGCACTGGCAGCTTTGGTTTTTATCATCAGGCAATGTAAAGATGAGCGTGATACAAAAGAGGGCACGACAGGGAACTCCACGACGTCGGCCAACCGTGACCATGGTTTTGACCGTCGTACCTCGTATATCGAATACAGCAATCATGCAAAGTGCAGGATGGCATGCAGAAAAATTTCACAGGCCGAAGTGGAAGAGATCATGCAGGATGGAAGAATAAATTATAACAAAAGCGATCTGAAAAATGCAAGATGCCCGCGGTATGCAGTGGAGGGTGTTACTACCGATAAACAGAAAGTAAGGATTGTTTTTGCACAATGCAATGAAAAAACACAGGTAGTGACTGTGATCGATCTTGACACTGACTGGAGTTGTAGCTGTCCCGGGGATGATAAGAAATTCGAAAATAAAAATTAAACAAGTAGTAAACCCGCCCTAATTCTTCACAAAATGAGTTCAAGAAACGTCATCGTCTCACTTGTGTTTGTCATTATATTGTTGGTATACCTCTTTATAAAAATGAGGTACCTGGAACCCCGAAAGAAATTAACCTTTAATCGCAATCCCTCACGCATTGAATATACCACGCTTGCATTGTGCAGAATGGATTGTCAGAATATTAGCGCAAATGATATTACGGAAATAGTGAGGAGAGGAGAAATTAATCCGGATAAATCAGATCTGCGTAAACGACCATGTGCTATTTTTACTTTATCGGGTAAAACAAAAAAAGGAACGGGTCTTTCTATCGTAGTTTCACAATGCGGTACGGTTGCCAGGATAACTAATTGTTATGATGTTGCCGGAACAATACCCTGCAATTGCATTGATAGCAACCCGCCGATATCTTTTTATAAATTGAAAAATTGATGCACTACCTGCTCAGGCCGTTTCAATGGCTTTATTGTATTTATGCGCTGGTTCTTTTTGTGGGCATCATGCTTATATTTTTTCCGTTCATGTTGATTGCTTCTTTATTTGGTCGTGTCAAAGGCGGCAATATGATCTACCGGCTTTGTATGTTGTGGGGTGACATATGGTTCTTTCTTATTTTTATTTATCACAGGAATCATTATGAGCAGCCCCTTGATAAAAACAAACAATACATTTTTGTCGGCAACCATATTTCATTTCTCGATGCACCTTTGATCGTTAAAACCATTCGCCGGCCTATCCGTGCATTGGGTAAAACTGAAATGGGTAAGGTGCCCGTATTCGGATTTATTTATAAATATGCAGTAGTGAGAGTGGATCGCAGCAGTGCTGAGAACAGGGCAAAAAGTGTGAGAAATATGAAATCGATTTTAACAAAAGGGATCTCCATAGTTGTTTTTCCTGAAGGCACGTTTAATATGACCCCAAATCCACTAAAGGATTTTTATGACGGGGCCTTTCGTGTGGCGATCGAAGCAAAAATGCCAATCAAGCCATTTCTTTTTCTTAATTCTTACGACAGGATGCACTACCGAAGCCTATTTTCTTTAACTCCCGGTAAGAACCGTGCTTTGTTTTTAGAGGAAGTTTCTGTAACGGGTTTGACCCAACAAGACCTCCCTGCCTTAAAACAAAAAGTTTATGATCTAATGGACAGGAAACTCAGAGAATATAAGGCTACGTGGATAAACCCCCAAACCCCCTAGAGGGGGCTTTAGATCCATTTGCTTAAGTTGCTATCTTTAATTTCTCATGCCAAAAAGTATTCACAATTCACATGAAGCTAACTCCCCTTTAGGGGCCTGGGGGTACGCTGAAATTATCATTCCTCTTGCCCTCCCTAAAAATTATACATGGTCAGTGCCCGATCATTTAAATGATCAGTTACATGTAGGTTGCCGCGTGGAGGTCAATCTCGGTAAGAATAAAAAATATGCCGGCATTGTCAAAAGAATTCACAACGAAAAGCCTGAATTTTTCGAGCCGAAGGAGATCCTGAATGTATTAGATGTAGAGCCGGTGGTATTCCAGGAGCAACTTAAGTTATGGGAATGGATCGCATCTTATTATATGTGCACCGAAGGCGAAGTAATGGCCGCGGCACTGCCGGCACATTTTAAATTGAGCAGTGAAACGATCGTAATTTTTAATGACGAATACGGTGAAGATTTTTCAGCACTCGATCATGATGAATACCTTGTGGCAGAAGCATTGTTGCTAAAAAAAGAATTAAAGCTGCCCGAAGTTCAACAGATCCTTGATTCCTCACATGTTTATCCGGTTATTAACCGGCTTATTCAAAAGAAGGTTTGTTTTGTATGGGAGGCGTTGAAGCAAACATACACGCCAAAAAAGGAGGTTTATGTATTGCTTAACCGTGAGTATGATAACGAAGACAAACTGTCTGAGTTATTAAATAACTGGACACGGGCACCAAAACAAATGGAGCTTTTACTTAGTTATCTTCATTTGATTAAAACCGAGGGGGAAGTAACTAAATCCAACCTTTTAAAAAAATCAAATGCTTCTGAAGCACAGTTAAAAGGATTGGTTGATAAAGAAATTCTTCGCCTGGAAAAAAGAGTGATCGATCGGCTTCAATATTTACCAAAGGATATAAAGATCGATTTTGAATTGACACCCTTGCAACAGGAAGTGCTCGAAGAAGTACAACAAACATTTACGGAAAAGCAGGTATGCCTTTTACATGGAATAACCAGCAGCGGCAAAACACTTGTATATATAAAATTGATCGAGGAGATCATACGGCAGGGAAAACAAGTGCTATACATGTTGCCGGAAATTGCCCTTACATCGCAGATCATTCGACGTCTGCAAAAACATTTTGGAGGGCATATCGGTATCTACCATTCTAAGTTTTCACAAAATGAAAGATTGGAGATATGGAATAAAGTAAAGAATGGTGAAATGAAAGTAGTGCTTGGGGCAAGGTCATCGGTTTTTCTACCCTTTCAAAATCCCGGGTTAATTATTTGTGATGAAGAGCATGATACCTCATACAAGCAACATGATCCTGCGCCGAGATACAACGGAAGAGATGCGGCAATATATTTTTCTTCTCTATTTGATGCAAAGACGTTATTGGGAAGTGCTACGCCGTCAATGGAAAGCTATCATAATGCAATGACTGGAAAATACGGGCGGGCTGAGTTGCTGCAGCGATACGGCGATTTTCACTTGCCCCCGATTGAAATTGTTGATACAAAAAAAGTAGCGCACAAAGAAAAGGGAAAGGTAATGCTCTCGCCGCCGTTAATAGATGCCGTGAATGAGGTGCTCGAAAGACAAAAACAGGTTATTCTTTTTCAGAATCGCCGGGGTTATACACCATACCAGGTTTGTAATGTCTGCGGCTGGATACCGCAATGCAAATACTGTGATGTGTCACTGACTTATCACAAATTCTCCAATAAACTTATTTGCCATTATTGCGGCACCACGTATCCCCCCTTAGTTACCTGCGCAGCATGTGGCAACCACAATTTTGTTCAAAGAAATTTCGGCACTGAAAAAATCGAAGAGTTATTGCTGGAACAATTTCCCAATGCAAAAATTGCAAGGATGGATATTGATACGGTCCGCGGAAAGAATGCACATGATGTTTTGATCCAGCAATTCGAGCAAAGGCGTATTGATATATTGGTCGGAACTCAAATGGTGGTAAAAGGTTTGGATTTTGATAATGTAGATCTTGTTGGCATTCTTGATGCTGATGGCTTATTAAGCTTTGCAGATTTTCGGGTGAATGAGAGAGCTTTTCAATTGATGGAGCAGGTAAGTGGGAGAGCAGGACGTAAAGAAGCAACGGGTAAAGTGTTGATCCAAACGATTCAACCAAGTCACCCCATTCTGCAGTTGGTAAAGGATCATGATTACAAAAAGCTTTATGCTGAGGAAATTGAAAAACGGAAACAATTTTTTTATCCGCCTTTTTCGCGATTGATACATGTTACTTTCAAACATAAAATAAAAGAAGTGGTGGAGAGAGCAGCTCACCATTTTGCTGATGCCTTAAAAATAAAATATGGTCAATATTTAGTGGGGCCTGCAGAACCTGTAATTAACCGGATCCGTAATCAGCATTTAATGGAATTGCTGGTAAAACTCCCCCGTGATGCAAGGACGATTGCTCAATGCAAAAAAGATATGCTGGACCAGGTGGCCCTTCTCCACCAGCATAAAAGTTTTAAGAGTGTGACTGTGGTGAATAATGTGGGACCCCTCTAAATCTCCCCGAAGGGGAGACTTGCCAACTCACAAGTCCAGAAGATTGAAACATGTTTAAATGTTTGAAAGAGTAATTAAGCCGAAGTGGAAGAAATAAAATTTGGTAGGGAACCGAAGCACCGCTCCCTTCCTTTTGGGAAGGGAGATGGAGGGATGGGCCTTTTAAGACTGTAACTGTGGTGAATAATGTGTGGCCCCTCTAAATCTCCCCAAAGGGGAGACTTGCCAACTCACAAGTCCAGAAGATTGAAACATGTTTAAATGTTTGAAAGAGTAATTAAGCCGAAGTGGAAGAAATAAAATTTGGTAGGCAACCGAAGCGCCGCTCCCTTCCTTTTGAGAAGGGAGATGGAGGGATAGGCCTTTTAAGACTGTAACTGTGGTGTAAGGGGAATCAAGTGGATCATCCCCGGGCTGCAATGGCAGCAGCATTTCTTGTTATACTTTTAAATAAACTTTAAAGTCCGTTCCTACATCTATTTTACTTTCCACAGCAATATTACCCCCTGCACTTTTTACAATTTCTTTTATTAAGTATAATCCAATACCTGAGCCTTCTATGGAGTTTTCTAATCGATAATACTTTGAAAAAATTGACTCGAGCTTAGTTTCATCGATACCAATACCATTATCCCTTACAGAAATGATTATAAAATCTTCGGTTCGGGATGTAGTAACAAAAATTTTAGACGGGCGCTTGGGAGATCTGAATTTTATTGCATTGTTGATCAGGTTATAAACTATGCTTCTTAATTTTCTCCTGGAAAATAAGATTTCGGAAACATTGATTTCACTTTTGATTATCACACCGGATTCAATAATTGTCTCTTTGAGTGTTAGGCAAACATCTTCCAATATATGCTCGAAGTTTAGAATTTCTTCTACAGCCTTATATTTATGTTCCTCTTTCCTGACTTCTGTTAATTCGTTAATGATCTTATTCATTTTGGTCAACGCGCTGTCAACAATTTTTAATAGCGATTTAAATGCCTGCTCATCTTCCGGGGATACATTCTTAAATTGGTCTATCGCCATTACCAAAACAGCAAGAGGGTTTTTTATGTCATGCGAAAGTGTATCCAATAGTATTTCATGGTCGGAAATCAATTTTTCCTGTTCTTTTAAGTCTCTTATACGGAACGTGATTTCAACAAATGTAATGATCACTCCATTGGGTCGGTTGTCATGTTGTTTAATGTAAGGAATGATATTCATTTGATACCAGCGCATATCAGAAGTTTGAATTTCTTTTTCAAGCACTTCATTGCTATCGATCACGGCCTGGATGTTTTCTATTAGTGAAGGGAAACGAAAATTATCGTGAATATCATGGATGGATCTACCCACGTCGTTTGGGGCCAAATTAAATTGTTTCATGGCCGGCGGCGTAAATTTTCTTAATATAAAATGTGCGTCAATAAATAACTGTGGAATTATGGTGTTCCTGAAATAGTTTTCGAGCTCATCATTTTGTTCAAGAAGATTTTCTATTACCTGGTTATTCGACGGCATATTTTTTTCTTAGGCCCGTAAGGTAAACTTAATAAGTAGCAAAGAATGCTTATTTCTTAAAGAATGCTATTTGACGTCTTTGTGACACAAAAAAGCTAAATCGATGGCGCCCGAAAGGCGCTTATTGACATTAATTGAAAAATGAACTCCGTTCTAAGCGGACGCAGCCAGCTTCTTTAGATCCCGCCAGCGATAACCACCATCAAATGTTCCTTTTTCTGAATACAACCTTTCGCCACCCATTGCTTCATGAAATCCGCACGAGGGATTTTGGGGAACACCAAACAATACCATATCATTTATCCCCTTGCTTAAAAATCTTTGCACTACAAAATCAAATAATTTCTTCCCGAGTCCCAGCCGCTGATAATCTCTAAGCAAATAGATTTTATCCAGATCACCGTGTTGTTCAGTAACGTTTTTATTCCGGAAGATTTTTCCTTTTGCAAACCCTACCAGCCCATTGGTTTTATTAATCACTAAAATACAAAACCAGCTTCCATCATCTCCTTTACTAAATGCTTTTCGCCATTGGTTTTGTCTTAGGTGAATATTTGCATTTTTAGCACCATAAGTTTCAGCCCAGGTTAATGCATGAAGTCTTCCAAGTTCAGGAATATCATTTTCTGTCGCATCCCTGAAAGTAAACGAGTCAAGAGATTCGCCACGTGCCTGGAGTTTTCTCATATTCGTTTTCTTTGACGGCCTCTTAACACTATTCAAAAAACGTAAAATGCTATTAATGAAGTTCTTCATTTAAATTATTACTTAAATGTATGATCTCACTATTCTCATGTATGAAATAACCCTCTTCATTTTTCTTTGCTAAAGCAAGCATAACTTTCGCAACATCCTTTGCTTGTATCGCTTTGTATTTTTCCGGAATAAGAAATGACAGCGTCGTCATCACCGCTTTCCCTATATTTTCTCCTAAACGAAATTCCTTTCTATCTCCAAGTAACAGTGAAGGCCGCATGATATGAATCGTTTTTGGGCCAACTTCCTTTACGGCTTCTTCTGTTTCCCCCTTTAAGCGTTGATAAAAATTCATGCTTTTAGAATTGGCTCCTGCTGATGAAACAAGAACAAACCTTTCACATCCCGTCATTTTGCAAAACCGCGCAAGCGCAACTGGTATACCAAAATCAATTTTTCGGTAAGCATCCTTATCACCTTTTACTTTCTTTTGAGTAGTGCCGATAGCACAAAACAACACATCGCTGTTGCTTAACGCTACCAGCAATGAATCACTGTCATTGAAATCAACAGTCTTTTTCTCGAGTTTTGGGTGTCTAATATCTATTGGCCTCCGGATAAGAATTCTTATGGTATCAAAATAAGCATCTTTCAATAACGCTTGCAGCAAATGACTACCGATCAGTCCGGTGGCGCCAACAAGTGTTGCTGTCATGTTCTTTTATTTATACTCATACACCACATACCCCCATGGCTCGACCTGCCATTCCCGGTCAGCCAATGTCTCATTTGTGCCCATAAATAAATTATAAGGATTGCCATGGAGATTCTTGTCAGTTATTTTTATCGTTTGTGCAGCTTTTGAAAGATTAAGTATCACAAGAACTTTTTTGCCATCTTTTTCTCTTGAATAAGCGTAAACGGCTTTTGGATCACCAGCATTTATCTTTTTAAATGAAGCATCTGCTGCAAGTGCAGCATTATTTTTTCTTAGTTCTAATAAGGTTTTGTAAAATTTTGCCCTGCCATAATTCTTAAATGTAATAGTGTCTTTATAGAAGAAGCTAAGACTATCAAGAACCGGTTCTTCTTGTCCACTATATACAAGCGGTACTGTGCCCGCCATAGTTTGGGTAAACACAGCAAACGGGGCATGGACCGGCCCGGGAAAAGTTCCATAATCAGATTTATTCCAACTGTTCTCATCATGATTACTTGTAAAATAAACAGGGATTGCTTCTTTTGGATAGAGTGTATCATACTTATTTTTCACACTATCCAGGGCAAATGCTGGTCTTCTGCCTGCCGCTACGTCCACCATTTTATGAAACATTTCCCACGGGTAGTATGCATCAAAACCACTTGTCATCAAATAAGGCTTGTCGCCCTCTGCTAAAAAAAACATGTCATTGTTCACTTGTTTTAGTTGGGGAATAGCCCTTAACCAAAATTGTGCAGGTACATTCCACGCAACATCCACACGATAACCGTCAATGCCCGTCGCTGTCACCCAATATTTCATCGCGGCGATCATGCTATCCTGCATCACTTCATTCTTAAAATCCAAAACACGGGTATCGGTCCAGTCAAACATAGTGGCCGGTTTGCCCGTGCTATCCTTGACATAAAAATCTGTATGAGTTGTTAGCCAGCCGTGATCGGCGCCGGTATGATTGGGCACCCAATCGATCAAAACTTTCATTCCTTTATCATGTATGGCTCTTACCAATTGTTTCCAATCTTCAATTGTTCCAAATTCAGGATTTATGGCTGTATAGTCAGACACCGCATAATAACTTCCCAACGCTCCTTTACGGTCAACTTTGCTGATGGGATTGATCGGCATGAACCAAAGTGTTTGCACACCCATATCTTTTAGCCTGTCAAGGTGCTTTGCAAAGGCATTAAATGTACCTTCTACTGTATATTGACGAACATTTACTTCATAGATATTTCCCTGCATTATCCATTGTGGGTGAACGACCGGTTTTACATCTGATATTACGATGGGCTTTTCATCTTTTTCTTTACAAGAAAAAATTAGTAAAGGAAGTAACACCAGGAAGAACAGTTTTTTCATAATCTCTATTTTAATGTAGATATTGATGTATCAACAATGCTCAGGAAAATTAGTTCTTTCATTTGTAATGAAAAAATGCAGAAGTTTGCACCATGCAGATCAATGAGAATTTTCCCTTGAAACCCTATAACACGTTTGGCATTGATGCAAAGGCACGCTTTTTTAATACATTTTCTACTTCGGATGAATTGGAAGAGTATTTGATGTTTTATGCTGAATATCCAATTTTCATTTTAGGAGGCGGAAGTAATATTTTATTTACCGAGGATTTTGACGGGACGATTTTAAAGAATGATATCAGGGGGATCGAGCTTCAGCATGAAGATTCGGATTATGTTTATGTAAAAGCAGGGGCAGGAGAAAATTGGCACCAGTTCGTTTTGCATTGCATTAATCATAACTGGGCCGGTGTTGAAAATCTTTCATTGATACCAGGCAATGTTGGGGCAGCACCAATACAAAATATCGGTGCTTATGGAGTTGAATTGGTTGATATATTCTGGAGCCTGGAAGCATTGCATATTTCTGAAAGAAGAATCCACACTTTTACGACTGTAGATTGCGAGTTTGGTTATCGGGACAGTATTTTTAAGAACCGGTACAAAAATGATTTTGCGATTTTATCGGTAACGTTTCAATTAAAAAAGAGACCGGTTTTTCACACCAGTTACGGCACTGTTACCGAGGAACTGGAAAAAATGGGCGTGAAAGAATTAAGCATAAAAGCTATTTCGCATGCCGTGATAAATATCCGTTCGTCCAAGCTTCCTGATCCTAAAACAATTCCAAACGCAGGCAGTTTCTTTAAAAATCCAGAGGTGCCCACTGAAAAGTATAATGCATTGAAATTAAAATTTCCGGACGTTGTTGCTTATCCTTTAGCTAAAGGGACAGTGAAACTTGCAGCCGCCTGGATGATTGAGCAATGCGGATGGAAAGGATATCGCAAAGGCGATGCAGGTTGCCATGAGAAGCAAGCATTGGTATTGGTAAATTACGGCAATGCAAAAGGTAGCGAGATATATGATCTAAGTGAAGAAATACTACAAAGCGTAAACGAAAAATTTGGGGTGATGCTTGAAAGAGAGGTCAACATTCTTTAATTTGAATAGCCAACGTTCCTAAGTAAAATCTTCCCCATCATCGTCCTCATCACTTGTCTTAATTCCACCAAGATTCAACATTGAACCCATTAGGTCCTTAAATTCTATTTTTCCTTCAATTACTTTTTTACTGATCATTGAATACGAAGAAAGCCC
>JAICGN010000130.1 GCA_025923075.1 Chitinophagaceae bacterium | reverse complement strand
TACCAATAGCCTTATCAAGTTTGACTGCTACTGTTACATGATTAGGGTACGACAAGACAATCATTGGAAGGTTATAAATTTCTTTAACAAGTAAAAAGAACAACGCAGCCCTGTCTTCACAATCACTGGTTTCATAAAGCAGTGTTTCTTCAGGAGACAAACGTTTCTCCCTGCCAAAGACATCAGTGTCTTTTTGATAAAGAAATGCATAACGGGTAAAATGCATCAGGTAATCAACGCCATTGACAGTTTTCATTTGGCTCACAATGTTCTTTAATTGCGGGATAAGCGAATTATATGTTTCCTTGCTGAGCGGCATATTAAACTGATTGCTATAGTCGCCTGCCGGGTAATTAGTGAATAACGATTTTACTTCCGGATTCAATTTTATCTTAAAATGATATGCATTCTTGTAATAATTGAATTGTAGATCCTTTTCAACATAATCCCTGGATTTTAAATCAGGCAGGTGATTTACTTTATATGTGAAAGCTCTTTTTGCCCCGGAAATTACAAGCCCAATGTTCTTAAAATGTTCTTTTTCAAAATCGATCTCATTACTGTAGTCATGATAATTTAAACAGACATATTGTTTATTATTCTGGATCAGGGAGGGAATATTATAGATACTTTCGTCGCTTTGAACATAAAATAATATTTTATGATCTGAAATCCTCAGTATTGCATCGTACCCTGATTTTGTCAGAAAAAACCATTTGTAGATTGTATAACTGTAGTAATTATTGGCTTTGGGACTAATTTGCTGAGATGCCTTCCGAATCAATTGGTAATAAAGCCAATCATCAAGTTTTTCATTATCACGGTAGTTTAGTAATGCATTAACGATAGGTTCATAATCGGCCGACTCAAGGTCTTTATAAAAATCTGTTATGCTAAGTTCCGACAGGGAATTTGTAAACCGGCTAAAGGATGGCTGGTTAATTGGAATTGAAATTGTATCACCAAGAAATCCGAAACTAAGTGATTTTGTATTGACCTGGCTCCAGGCGGTGGTTGTACTATAAACTGAAAACCAAAAGATTAATATGTGTTTTCGGAACCTCATATGCTATCCACCTTTTAAAGTTACAGAAACTTAACAGAAAGGTAATATTAAATTTTAAAACGTGTGACGAAAACCAATTATTGTCCCTGTTGTAGCGTGATGTCTTTAATCAAATCCTCTCCACTAAATTTTTCAAACTGTGCATTTAGGTTTAGGACTTTCTTCCTTGTCTTTATGATCAGAGTGGTGCCGGCTAATAAAGTGGATTTCTTGAAACCTCGTTTTGCTAACTCACATCGGGTTTTTCCACAATTAACACATTGGTAACTGGCATATAACGTTGGTATAATAATTGTAATTCAATTTGCATTCAGTTCTTATCTATTCAATATATATACATCCCGGATCGGTTCTCCGGGGTTAGTAAGTTGATTCCTCATGCAGTTGCCGTCTCGCCTTAGGCGAGACGGTTTTTTATTTCTTAACATTAGGATAATATTCAGTTTTTATCTTGATCAAAACTATTGGATGGAAGATTATAAATCCCTGTTTATTATTATCGCGGGGCTGGTTTTGTTTTTATATGCACTGAATAAATTATCTGACCACTTAAAAGAATTAAGTGGTGATAAAATGAAAAAAGTGCTGGACCGGTTCACCAGTAATCTTTTCACAGGCATACTCACGGGGCTCATTGTAACCATTCTATTGGATTCTTCCTCAGCTGTTATTATAATGGCTATTGCATTAGTGAATGTACACGCAATGACCTTTCGCCAGGCAATGGGTGTAGTAATGGGAGCAAATATCGGGACCACAATTTCGAGCCAGATCTTTGCATTGAATATAGGAGAATATGCTGCTTTGCCAGTCGCCGCAGGGTTTTTATTAATGGTCATGCATAAAAGAAAAGTTTATCGGGATATTGGCGGAATAATTTTCAGTTTTGGTCTCATCTTCTTTGGATTATTTACAATGGAAGAAGCTGTGGAGCCTTTAAGGAACAGTAATTATTTTATGAGCTGGATGCAGTCGCTTGACACTACATGGAAAGGGGTATCGACAGGAGCTTTTGTCACACTTGTTATCCAATCTTCTTCGGCTACGGTAGGTATGGTGATTGGTCTGGCATCCAAAGGATTGATTTCTTTTGCCGCCAGTGTTTCAGTAATGTTAGGAGCTGAATTGGGAACTTGTGCTGATACCTTAGTTGCCACGATCGGAAGAAAAAGGGCTGCAATAAGAACGGGTGTATTTCACTTGACATTTAACCTTATCACAATTACCCTGGGAGTAATTGTTTTATCGGCCTTCACAAAACTTGTTTTGTTAATCTCCGAAAATGCTTCAATTGAACAAAAAGTTGCAAATGCTCACATGCTGTTCAATGCGTTAGGCGTTATTATAATGATCCCCTTTGTACATTGGCTGGAACAACTAATGACTAAGCTGGTTCCCGATAAATCGTTGACGGTAAGGACAAGAAAAGAATCTATTGAAATGGCAGAACTGTGATTATTCACAGCTCAATCAAACCGCTCATTATTCTTTATGCAATCTAGCAGGAGGGAGCAACTTTTGTTTTACGCTAACAACTGTTCCAAAATAAAGGGAGTTGATTGTCAGGCACAAGGAATTCCAAAATTATCTTTTTATTATCTTTTTAAGGTTATGAGATTTGAATAGTTATTCAAACCTATATTCATTGTACTCAAAATTTGCTTATGAATATTATCGCAATTAAAAGGATTCCAGGGCTGGATTGTTACGAATTAAAAGAAAATGACAGCACAGTTCTTGAGATCAGGTATAAACCGGATATGCATACTGCAAGAGTTGTAACACACGAAGAAAGACGAGTGTTAATAATAGAAAACGAAGGGTTGCTACGGATAAAAATGGCAATAAAAAATGAGTATGGTGTTCGTATTGGTTCATTGACCTATGATAATTTTTCCGACACCCATGGTTCGGTTGAATTTGAAAGAACAAAATATCGTTTCCACATCCAGTATACACCGGTTCCCGAGCTGCACGTTTATCAACGGCGCCGCAAACTTATTTACAGCTGCCAGCTATCTTTTGACGATAATCATTCAAAGGAAGCAAAATCACAATCCGCGTCATTTATAATTGCCGTTTCCTGGTATTTGTTTTTGAAAGGCGGAATTAAAGAAACACCTGCTTTTCAC
The DNA here is from genome assembly GCA_025923075.1 of Chitinophagaceae bacterium. Taxonomy (GTDB): domain Bacteria; phylum Bacteroidota; class Bacteroidia; order Chitinophagales; family Chitinophagaceae; genus VBAS01. Next base: position 8,672 of record JAICGN010000130.1, on the reverse strand, counting down.
GACGCAATTATTTTTTAAAATAAGGCATATTATTATTATCAACCATCCCGCTGTACGCGGGATTTTTTATTGCTACCTTTAAAACATGAAATCTTATTTGTTTATCGTAGCTGCTGTTATTTTGTTGTGTAGCTGCAAACAATCTGCTATAAAACAAAGTTTTTCGCCTGCTGATAGCGTAGTTATTCATTTTAAAGATGAACAGGCAGGGCTTATTACTAAAACAGTTCAAACCGCGGAATCTAAAGCCATTAACCGTATAATTGAATTTATGGATGCAAAAGAGACAGAACAATTTAAGTGCGGTTATGATGGCAAAATGTTTTTTTATAATAAGGGACAACAAGTGCAGGAAGTGGATTTTAAGATGAAAGATCCCGCCTGCAATCATTTTGCTTTTTTTCTCAATGGAAAAATGACGAGTACCAAAATGAGTCATGAAGCGATAGATTTTTTAGATGCGCTGGAAAAAGGAATGCCGTATTATTAAATTCTTTCGCAATCTAAATCTCAGTTTTAATCTTTTTTCGTTTCCAATGTAAATCCAATAGTGGTCCCAACACCTTCGGTACTCCTTACATGTATGGTTTGTCCATGCGCTTCAATAATGTGCTTGCAAATCGCAAGCCCTAAGCCGCTCCCTGTAATATCACGGCTTCGGCCACCTTCGGTTCTGTAAAACCGTTCAAAAATCCGTTGCAGGTTTTTTTCGGGAATGCCAATGCCATCGTCGCTCATTTCAATCAAAATATGTTTTTCATCCACCTTGTACATGCTGGCAATAATATGTCCACCGCGCTTTCCATATTTAATTGAATTGTCGAGGAGGTTAATAAGCACCTGCCTTATTTTTTCTTTATCCGCAAAAACGCTCAATGGATACTCGCAACCTTTTTTTATACTGAATTCAATATTCTGGTTTTCTGCTTTTATCGACAGCGTGTCAAAAACTTCCTTTACAAAATCCTGGATGATAAAATTTGTTTTGGTCAATACCAATTCACCTCTTTCTAATTTTGATATTTCGTCCAGGTCCTGGATAAGATTAGAAAGTCGTTCTACATTTTTTGCCGTGTTTTCTAAAAACCGTTTGTTGATCTCGGGATTATGCATGCCGCCACTGAGCAGGCTTTCTACATAGCCCTGGATAGCAAATATTGGTGTTTTAAATTCATGTGAAAGGTTTTGCAGGAATTCACGGCGAAACTGTTCATTTTGTTTCAGCAACTCCATTTCCTGGATATTTTCTTCGGCCCATTTCTCCACATCTTCCCTTACCTCATCAATGCTTTTTTGCGGCAGAATGTATTTATAATAGGTTTCTTCTTTCTTGGTTGCTTTGGTCTGGTAGATCTGTTTATAGATAAGTTTTATTTTACGGTAAATAAACCGCTCCAGCATAAATGAAATAAGATAATAACTACCAATAAGAATGGCAGCAAATGCACCTAAACTCCAGCGCCAATCTTTTTCAATTACCCAAACCAACAAACCAACGGGTACTGATAATATCACTGCGGTTAAAAAGGAAAGTTGACGCGGAGAAATGTTTTTGGTAGAAAGCATAGTACGAAGATACAAGGCACAAGGGTCAAGGCACAAGAGTTACCGATAAAGTAAAATGTCAATCATAAAGGGTCTATAACCTTCAGCCTTGTTCCTTGAACCTTGTGCCTTATAGCTCAAACTTATATCCAACACCTTTTACTGTAGTGATACAATCTATACCGAGTTTCTGGCGGATCTTTCGGATATGAACATCAATGGTACGATCCCCTACTATCACTTCGGCTCCCCATATCTGGCTGAGTATTTCATTTCTCACAAATACTCTTCCGGGTCTAGAGGCCAGCAAATAAAGTAATTCAAATTCTTTTTTTGCAAGTGAAATATCTTTTCCATGGTATTGAACGATAAATTTTTCCGGATCAATGACGAGCCCGTCAATCGCAATCACCTTTGCTTCGTTTTTGTTGATACGACGGAACAGGGAACTTACCTTGCTAAGAAAAACCTTTGGACTGATGGGTTTATTAATATAATCATCGGCGCCTGTTTCCAATCCTCTTACCTGCGTGGCTTCATCACTTAATGCTGTAAGAAAAAGTATTAGTGTGCTTTTAAATGCAGGAAGCAACCGGAGTATTTCACAAACTTCGACGCCATTTTTTTTCGGCATCATTATATCCAATACGATCAGGTCGGGATTAAACATCTTGGCTTTTTCAATGGCCTCATCCCCGTCCTTGGCCGTTACTACCTGGTACCCCTCTTTTAGCAGGTTATACTTTAGAATTTCAAGTATATCCGGCTCATCATCAGCAATCAAAACTTTTCTTGACCTTATATCCATGCTGGGATAGAAATTTTCGCAAACCTAACTGAAATTGCTGTTTGCCCTGCAAATCGGGGCTTGCCTAACACAGACTTAATGAAAAATTAATAAAGCTTCGGCTATTCAGGGATTATGAATAATTTTAACATGCGATCGGCAGGCATTTTTGCCAATATTCGCGTCTGTACCCCTGGTTCGTACCATTCGAAATGAATAGTTTATTTTTGTAAACCATCCTTATGATAGCAATTCGACAATACACATACTTTATTTCTTTCTTTCTTTTTGCCGCGGTCACTTCTTTTGCTCAAAAAGATCCGACGCTGAAACCCGAGCGCAGCCGGGAGTTATTTCATGGTTATGTAGATATCGAGCAAAGAAAAGCCCTGCAGAGTGATGGCAGGGACGACAAGATTTTTACACCATATGCAAATGAAGAAATAAATATTCAGATCACGAGCGCCCTGATCGGTAAAGTAAATGACCTCCAAAAGAAGATTGAGACAGATTCTACCGTGGGCGGGCAAGGTAAAGTGCTTTATCTCCGCGGGCTTGAAAGATTGCTCCGCGATCTTAACGCTAACTGGAAATACGGGCGTTTTGTTGTTACCTATTTGCCCGAAGTATTGTCCGGTTATGAAACCAGCATTGATATTGATAAGAAAAGAGAAAGCATCGAAAGTTTTATAAGGGGCCTTGAATATGATGTTGCCCGTGCATTGCTTGACTGTACTGCTTTCGAAAAAAATGCAGGTTATAAGTCATCCAGAAATTATTTAATAAAAAAATATTGTGAACTGCATCCCGAGCAAACTTTTGCAATGCTCCGGACGACCTTGTCCAGAAATCCTGATCTTCCCTTTGCTGATAGCCTCATTATAGCTGCCGGCCATCTTTATCCAAAACAATTGTATGATTATGCTGCCGCAAATAATACACTTGCCAATCGCATAAAGAAAGTTAAGGATCCATTGGTTGAGACAGTGACGAAGATGACAGCAAGCGGTGGCAGCGGGCAATTGTATTTTCCTTTCCTGGATAATCTTGTAAAAGGTAAAATGACATTGGCAGATATTGATGCCGTGAGAAATGATTCCATCAAATACTATAAGCTGTTGGTAAAAACTCACCTTGATTACAGGGAAAGGTTATTGAACAAGGACACTGCTTTCGAGTATGAATCGTTGAATGAAATGATGGAAAAAAAGGCAAGGCAGGTTTTTGTGAACGTGATTAATGGCTTGCACGATGAAGATGATGTTACCCGCTTCAGGATCATTCAACCGTTGAATGCTCAGGAATTATACTACCTGGCGGTGTCAAGCGATGGTATTATTTATACTTCAAGCTATACAAAAGGCGTGTTTCCTCTAATGATGAGCCGTGCAGGTAACCAGGGCGATTCAGTATTAAAGCTGGTGATGTTTGACCGCTATCGCAAGTTTATTAAAATGGCTGCAGGGTATAATAAGCTAAGCGCTTTTCTTAGTTCTTTTCCTGATCGTGAAAATGCAAGTGATCTTATGCGTGCCTTTGTCAGTAATCTTGAACGCTCTGCCAGTCTTGAGGATGGTGTTGATGTTGCTGACTCTTATGCAAGCATCGTAGAAACTATAAAGCCGCTTGCAGAAGAAATGCTTTCCAATGTAATGCTGAATCACAACAGGAACATTTCTCAAAATAATAAGAAGGGTATTGAGATGTACAGGATCCTTGAAAAGCTTTTTTTATCTGCCGATTCCACTAAAAATATCGATCTGACAAAAGAATTAGGTGTGCCGCCTGTCTACAATATTCCGTATGCTCATCTTGCAAATGATAGTGGCCGCGTTAATATGCAGGTATTTTTTTACGGAGAAAAATCAGATATGGGCATTTTTAACGAGTTCGTAAATATGTTTAGAAATGCGAACTGGCGAATGAATAGTAATGCTAAGTGGGTGAGTTTTCATTCGCTGAAGGGTCGTCCGGTTTCTATTTATGCAAATCGTGCATTGCCACAGGAAACCGGCGAAGACGAGAAAGCGCAACGGGAATTATGCAGTTATCTGGAAAGAAATAAAATTTATCCGACAGTCACTGTTCATCGCGGCCATAGTTATACTGCGCCATATACAATTAATCAGATGGCAGGTTCATCAAAAATTGTATTCCTGGGTTCCTGTGGTGGTTATCATCTCATTCATGACGTATTGGCAAAAGCTCCTGATGCTCACATTATCGCGTCTAAACAAATAGGCAGGACGATAATTAATCGTCCATTTTTCAAATTATTGACCGACAAAGCAAGAGTTGGCAGTAATATAGATTGGATTCCGTTCTGGAAGGAATTCAGGAAAGAGGCGAATGTGCCGGAGTTTGATGATTATATACCTCCATATAAGAATCTTGGTGCAATATTTATCAAAGCATACAAAATTGCAATGGGTGAAACCGAACCCGATCTTGCCAAAGCGGGTAATGGCCAATTGCAAATAACTGGCAGCAGTAATCAATAATTAACTTCCTGATAGCCGGTAATTGCTTTATTTTTCTTCTTTTTACATTTGTTGTTTGCAAAAATGGCCAACGCTATCAATAAAAAATTTTTTGACCTGGATCTTTTAAAGAGGGTGATGCGGTTTGCTGCGCCTTATAAAAGAAGGTTTTATTGGTCGGTAGCATTAGCAATCATTCTTGCTGCGTTTACTCCCATTCGTCCCATACTTATACAAATTACAGTTGATAAATTTATTTCGACAGGAATATGGAAATGGGTGCTGATCATTACCCTTATTCAAATCGGGTTTCTTTTTCTTGAAGCAGGCTTACGTTTTTATTTTTCCTATATCACTGCATGGCTGGGTCAAAATGTTGTAAAGGATCTGCGGGTAAAAGTGTATAAAAAAGTTCTTTCATTGAATCTTTCTCAGTTTGATAAAACCCCGATCGGCACGTTGACGACAAGGACAGTGGATGATATTGAAAGGATCAATGATGTGTTTGCGGACGGATTTATTCCAATAATTGCCGACCTGCTTTCTATTGTTTGTGTTCTTGGCTATATGTTTTGGGCCGATTGGCAATTGACATTAATTGCACTTGTACCTTTTCCAATTTTATTGCTGGCAACTTATTACTTTAAAGAAAGTGTAAATAAATCATTTCATCGTGTAAGAAATGCAGTGGCGCATCTGAATGCATTTGTACAGGAACATATTACGGGAATGCAGGTAGTACAGGCATTTGCTGCAGAAGACAGGGAGTTTGAAAAATTTAGAAATATTAATAAAGAACATCGCAATGCGAATATCCACGCAATCTGGGCTTATTCGATTTTCTTTCCAATTGTAGAAATTGTATTGGCCACTTCCGTCGGTCTGATTGTTTACTGGACATCCAGGGAAGCTTTACGTCTCGAGGAAAGTCAACAGGGAACATTGATGGCCTTCATTCTCTGCCTCAACTTGATTTTTCGGCCTTTAAGAGTCATTGCAGATAAATTCAATGTATTGCAGATGGGAATGGTGGCCAGTGAAAGGGTTTTTAAAGTGTTGGACAATGAGGATCATTTACAGCCTTCACCTGCAAATGCCCGTCGGCCAGGTTTTATAGAAGGCAAGATCGAATTTGAAAACGTAGTATTTGGCTATCATCCCGCGAATCCAGTTTTAAAAAATGTTTCATTCACCGTTCGCCCGGGAGAAACTGTTGCAATAGTTGGTCACACCGGCAGTGGTAAAACAACAATCATCAGTCTGCTCAATCGCCTTTATCATATTCAAAGTGGCGAAATAAAAATTGATGATACGAATATTGAGAAATATGATATCGATGCATTACGAAAAAGCGTTGGCGTTGTATTACAGGATGTCTTTCTTTTCTCCGGTTCCATAATTGATAACATCACGCTGCGTAATACTGATATTCCAAAAGAAAAAGTAATTGAAGCTGCAAAACTTATCGGGATGCATGATTTTATAATGATGCTGCCGGGCAATTATGATTTTAATGTAATGGAAAGAGGAGCTACGCTTTCCCTGGGACAGCGGCAGTTGCTTTCATTTATCAGGGCGTTATTGTATAACCCTTCTATCCTTATTTTGGATGAAGCAACATCTTCCGTTGATACGGAAAGTGAAATGATGATCCAGAATGCAATTGATAAGTTAATAACCGGTAGGACTTCGATCGTTATTGCGCACCGTCTTTCTACCATTCGCAAGGCCGATAAGATTATTGTGCTGGATAAAGGAGAAGTAAAAGAGATCGGAACTCATGATGAATTAATCACAAAGGATGGGTATTATCAAAAATTGTATCAGTTACAATTTGAAAAACATAAATCAGTGGCATAAATTGTAACTTGTTGCTGATGATTTACAGATTATCAATACTATTTTTTCTTTTCACTTCATTGCAACCGTTGGAAAAAGACCCTTTCATTGTTATTCTTGGTACTGTTCAGGATGCAGGCTTCCCTCAAATTGGTTGCGACAAAGGATGCTGTGAAAAATATCGGGACAAGAAAATTGCAAAACAAAAAGTCTCCTGCCTTGCATTGTTTGATCCATCAACAAATCAAAAATGGATATTCGATGCCACTCCTGATCTTCCTGAACAACTACAGGAGACTGATAAATTGCAGAAGGGAGATTTATCCGGGATATTTCTTACACATGCCCACTTTGGTCATTATACAGGTTTAATGTATCTCGGAAGAGAAGCATTGAATGCAAAGGAAATTCCTGTGTATACAATGCCCCGCATGTATGATTATTTGAAAAATAATGGACCATGGAGTCAATTGGTAAGTTTGAAAAATATCCAGTTGCAGAAACTAAAAGCCGATAGTACTATAATGCTTACCGATGAAATTCTAGTTACACCATTTCTTGTTCCTCATCGTGATGAGTTTTCTGAGACTATCGGATATGGAATAAATGTAGGAATCAAATCCGTTTTGTTTATTCCCGATATTGACAAATGGCAGAAATGGAACATTGATATCAGTGAATTAGTTACAGCATACGATTATGTTTTTCTGGATGGTACTTTTTATAAAGATGGCGAATTGCCGGGCCGCAACATGAGTGAGGTACCACATCCATTTATCCAGGAAAGTGTTGATCTTTTTAGCAGCTTGCCTTTAGTTGAAAAGCAAAAGATCTGGTTCATACATTTCAATCACACAAATCCATTATTGGACAAGACATCGAAGGAGTATAAAGAAGTGAAAAGCAAAGGCTTTAATGTTGCTGTGGAGGGTTTGAAAATTTCACTTTAATACTGCTTCAAAATGAAGTTTCTTTTTTTATGCAGGTCTCTTCAATTTCAAGGTTTTTTACACGTGCACCCTTATCTTTGCGCCAAATTTCAGGATGGGTATGACCTCAAGGCTAATGAAATCCTTTGCTGTAGCGGTTTTCAGCATATTTGCACTTCTTATTTCTGCACCGGGTCTTGCTAAGGAAGGCGACGGTGAAAATGGTGATCATAAGAAGAAAAGCTTTGATGCACAGGAAATTATTTTCGGTCACGTCCTTGATGCTCACGAATTCCACTTCTTTGATATTACTGATAAGAATGGTAAGGTAACTCCGATCGGAATTCCGCTGCCTGTGATTCTTTATTCTCCTCAAAGAGGGCTGGATGTTTTTATGTCATCAAAGTTTGAGCATGGACATAAGTCCTTCAAAGGCTACAGGGTCCTTGATAAGCATTATCTGCATGACCTGGAAAGAGCGGGAGTTGACATAAAAAAAGAAGGCTTATCTGCAGGCAAGGTGATTGCGGTAGATGCAAACGGTAACTGGGACAGGTCCATAAAATTTTATGATGTTTCATTAACCCGTAACGTGGTTCAAATGATATTGGCCCTTGCATTACTCGTATGGGTCATGATCACTATTGCGAAAAGATATCAGAAGGGCGAAGGCGTTAAGACGGCCCCAAAAGGAATGCAAAATCTCCTCGAGCCTATTATTACTTTCGTTCGTGATGAAGTTGCAAAACCAAATCTTGGTGCTAAATGGGAAAAATATCTTCCTTACCTCTTAACGCTGTTCTTCTTTATTCTTATCAATAATATTATCGGATTAATACCTGGCACAGCAAACGTAACTGGAAACATTGCTTTCACATTTGTTCTTGGTATCATTTCATTTATTGTCATTCTTGCCAGTTCTAAAAAACATTACTGGGGTCATATTTTCAATCCACCCGGTATGCCGCTCTGGGTTAAATTTATTCTGGTGCCGGTTGAGTTTGTAAGTGTGTTTGTAAAGCCAATGGCATTGATCATTCGTCTTTTTGCCAACATGGTAGCCGGACATATTATTATTATATGTCTCATTTC
>JAICGN010000129.1 GCA_025923075.1 Chitinophagaceae bacterium | reverse complement strand
TGATGTACCCAGCGGTAATGTGACTTTCAACGTGTCGGTTGTTTGCACATAATTTGAATCTGTACCGGCATAATGAAGGATCAATGGCCCGGTTTCAGCATCATCAGGCACTTTAACAACCAGTTTATCCATCACCTTGCTCACAAAGGCTTCAACTACTTTATCCCTGCTAAAAATAACTCGGTCTACCCAGTTAAGGTAGGTACCAGTGATTGTAACATTTTCACCCGGCCGGGCCTGGGGAGTAATTGTAGTAACTGTAGTTAATACGTCAAGGTTAAACTGTGTTTTTGTAACGATGTCACCTGCCGGGGTTTTTAATGTTACATAACCCTGTTCTGCAGCCTGCGGTACGATTAGCAGAATGAGCTCTGATGTTTGTTGTTTAAAATCAGACTGATTCACCGTTGCATTCGTTCCTGTGAATTGTATAGCTGTAACCTTATTCAGGTTAACACCGATAAAACGTATAGTATCACCATGCTTTGCACCGGTGGGGCCAAAGCTGAATAACTCTATTTTATCGGAATTAACCTCATCATCATCTTTATCACATGATGTAACAATGCCGATTGATAGTACAATGCACATCAATGCAAGCAGTTTGAAAGAAGATAGTTTAATCATATAGCAGGTTATAAACTTTAAAAATTATTGTGGCAAAACTTTAGGCGCAACTCTGAAATTATCAAAAGCAATATCTGCATCAAGATCACCCGGTGCATGGCCCATTAGTATCCGGGACCAATATCCATTAGGATTTACGGTTGGTTTCACTCTATAGCTTGCAAACACTTCTTCTAACGGGATCACAACGGTTTGCCATTGCCCTTTTGTATCGTAAGGCGGATTCCATTTATACGCGTCATTATCCTCGGCATTTAAGGCCAGGTTTATTTTTACAAGGTTTGCATTGTACGGTTTGATTGTATTTACCTCAAACTTCAGATAGTAATCTTCAGGTTTTAAAATGGCCGCATCGGGAATGTTCTTGCTATGGACAGGCATCGCACTTGCAGGCCCGCCGGCTAATTCATTCCAGCTCCAGGAACCAATTTGTTTTTTGAATCGAATGTAGTTGCCGCTGATCTTGGGCGGATCGCCGGGGCCGGGATTACTGACGACATAAGATGCATTCCACCAACCTTCATAAGGATCGCTGTCAATAAAATTATGTCTCGTATCTCTGAACCAAAAATTAGATTTGGTTTCACCAAAGTTTGTTTTTACCGTGATCCGCCCCGGCTGTGCACCTGCTGGTACTTTTACTTTTATTTCCTGGTCTGTAACCGCAACAATTTCCCCGGTTCCACCTCCGGTAAATGTCACGGTAAGTGGTTCGTAAAAGAAATCGCCTCGTATGGTCGCTATATCACCGTCATTAACAAATTCACTAACCATGCTGGCAACAAATGGCTCACTTATCTGCACCACAAAATCATGATATAAAACAAACCCGTTCCTGAAAACGATCTTCATCTTGTTGGTAATATCAGTGGGAATAGGATTAGGAACAGTTACTAAAATTGAAGTACTGGTAATATATGTGGGTGTTAACGTCGCCTGCCGGTCATTAAACCAAACTTCAACTGCATCCTGTAAATTCTTACCCACAATTGCAATCAGTCGCCCCTGCCCTGCTCCTACCAGCAATGAATCTGATGATTGAGGTCTTGTGATCCTTACATAGCTTACTGAAGGTGTGCCGCCATCGTCATTGTCCTTATCACAGGAAATAAAAACACCTGCAACACCAATCAGTAAGAGTACAAGTAAGATTTTATTTATTGATTTCATTTCAGTTAAATTTCTTTATTGAAAATGGTTAAATGATTTTATGGATAATCTACCGGCGCTTTTTGGAGATTGGGTGCCTGGCTCAACTCCACGTTCGGTATGGGCAACAGAAAGTTCCCTGCATTTGCATTAATTGTTCTCTCCGTAAACCAAGCTGTTTTTGTAAATGTCCATTCAGTCGGATTTGGCATTTGATCCGGTCTTGTAAAAAACAATCCCCTGTCCTGGGAGTTCAGAATTGAGAATGCTTTTGAAGGATTCCAGTAATGAAGACTGACGAGATCATACCAGGACATCCCTTCCATTGCAAATTCTTTAAATCGTTCTGAAAGAAGCATATCAAGGGTAAGTGGTCCACTTCCATTCGGACCTGCTACAACATAAGGGGCTAACCCTGCTCTTGTATGTACTCTATTGAAATAATCAATTGCGGTAGCATCTGACGTAGAAAGATCATTACCCATTGCTGCCTCCACATAGATCAAAAACACTTCAGCAAGCCTCATCATATAAGTATTATTCGGATAGTGCTGTTGCGTTGCGATCCCGGCTAAATCTATCGGAGAACCGATCACATATTTCTTTACGTTTAGAAAATTGTTATCTGTACCTGTGAAAGGAAAGATCAGTTTTGTTCTGTCAGTCACCTTTGTGATCTCCGGATAGTAAGCGCCCGGTAACATAAAAGTTGCATACAAGCGCTGATCCAACGTTCTTCCCTTTAACGTACCATTAGTTTGTGCCTCGATGCCATCGTATTGTGATACCAACCACCATGTAGCCCCTTTGTCACCACCCCATCCGCCAAATGCAATATCAGGACTATAGGCAAGATATTCTGGCATGCTGTTATTTGTTCCCCACACATTTGATCCTGAAAAAACCCACTGTAATTCAAACAAAGATTCTTTATTATTATCGTAAGGATATCTGAAAAGATCGGGATAGCTGGACAACAGATCTCTGCCACTGTTGTTAATTACTCTTTGTGCAAAGTATTTTGCACTATCTAAAAACTGTTGCTTCTTAACTCCACCAGTCGATTCAACACCGGCTCTTGTCAAATAGAAACGAGCTAACATTGCCTCGGCCGACCATGTCGTAAGTCTTCCTTCCTGTATAGGTGTTTCTGGCAGATCTGCAGCGGCTGCACGCATTTCCCTTGTTATAAAACGCCAGACACTGCTCACAGTATTTCTGGTTATAGAAGTGTCAAACATGCGGTCGAAATTATTTTCAATTACCGGAACGGGTCCCCAGTTCATAACTAAGAACCGATAAGCCAACGCTCTCATAAATCTTGCTTCTGCAATTGCCATTTTTTTGATCCTGGGAGTAACTGCTTCACCACCATACCTGTTTATATTATAAATAAAGAGATTCGATTGAGCTACTACATTAAAGAATGCCCGCCATGAAGCGCCGTTCTCTCCATTATCACCTGTAGTATTGAATAAGACATTCCCCCTGTCATTCCATGCTGAGTAAGCCGTACCTCCACGGAAATCTCCAAGATTGTACATGGCCTTATCATTATAGTCAAACCACACCTGGCTATACAGTAAACTGGTCGCCGCTAATACCTGGTCATCGGTTTTATAAAAGTTGGCATCAACTACTGAACTTAATGGTGGCTTCTCAAGAAAGCTTTTTTTGCAAGCCGCCAATCCTAAAACGGCAACCACTAAGCCCGTAAAATATTTTATTCGATTTAGCTTCTTCATATTAATACATTTAGAAGTTTACGTTTATCGTTGCAGAATAGATCGGGGTTAAAGGATAACGACCGAAATCAATACCTATCGCCTGGTTTTGAGAACTTGAACCTTGTCCTACATACGCTCCTATTTCAGGATCATAGCCGGAGTAATCTGTGATCGTAAAGAGGTTTTGTGCACTTATCGTTGCTTTAAACCCTTTGATCACTTTAGTATGACTTAAATATTTTGCGGGAACATTGTAGGTCAAAGAGATATTTTTCAACCTGAGATATGAACCATCTTCCACAAACCTGGTTGATATTTTTGAATGATTATTTTCATTTGCCACTGTGTTATTGGTTATACGCGGAACCACGGTGCCTGAATTCGTGATATACGTTTTACCTGCTCCATCCGTTGCCAGTTTTGCATAATCCATGCCTTCGATCAACAGGTTACGACTTAGATAGATGTTATTAGGATTGCTGTTAGCGGCAGCGATGTAATTATAAATGTCATTACGGGACGCTGCAATGAAAAGAATGCTTAGGTCAAACCCTTTATAATAAAATGTATTCGTAAATCCAAACGTTAAGTTTGGCCATGGATTACCAATATTGGTGATGTCGTTCACATCGATTTTCTTATCCCCATTGATGTCCTTATATTTTACGTCACCTACCCAAATGCCGGTTGCGGGATCAGTTGGTCTCCTGTTACCCTGGTTATCGACAGGTACTGCACTGTTGTTAATTTCTTCCACTGATTGAAACAGGCCCTCTGCAATATATCCCCTGAACAACCATGGCGCAAAACCGATTGCAGAACGCTGTGTCCAGTTGTTCATCCACCACGATACTCTTTCGATAAAGGCATTGTCTGAATTCAAAGAAGTAACCGTCGTCTTAAAATGGGATATGTTCAGGTTTGTTTCCCATCTGAAATCTTTGTTGCTGACATTAGTTGTATTGAATGCAAGATTCCATCCTTTTGTTTTTAAAGAACCAGCATTCACTAATGGAGCCCCAACCGATCCTGGACTGCCATTTGTTCCCATATACCATGGTAAACTTGCACCGAGTATCAGGTTATCAGTTTCTTTCACATAATAATCTCCTTCAATATTAAACCTGTTGTTCAAAAACCCAATGTTGATACCAATGTTATTTGTTTTGGTTTCTTCCCAACCAAGTTTGGAGTTTGTGAAAGTTGAAGGCAAGAACCCAGTACCCCATGGGGTAGCACCTGTTGACAACGGAGCGTAGATGCCGGATCCCGTTCCCTGGTTGCCAGTCAAACCCGTTTCAAATCTTAATTTCAATTCACTTATAAAATCAACAGTGAAAAATTTTTCACGACTTACCCGCCAGGCTGCCGAAACCGAAGGAAAGTTTCCCCACCTGTTGTCGGCGCCAAAATAAGGAGAGCCATCTCTTCTGAAAGTAGCGGTTAATAGGTAACGATTGTCATAATTGTAATTAACCCTGCCAAGATAAGATTCCATTGACCATGGGTACGTTCCGCCACCATTCGTGGCAGAGGTCGGGTTGCCCGCATTTACATCGAATATGTCATTGGTAAGAAATCCTGTTCTTCCTGCAGATAATGCTTTCCATTCCGATTCCTGCGCTTCATGACTTGCCATCACGGTGAAATTGTGTTTACCGATCTGCCTTGTATATTCCAGCAATTGATTCCAGTTCCAATACCAACTTGAATAAGTCCCGCTTTGCAATGAAGCCAGTGTATTATAATGCCATTGGTCAATATTATATGTTGGCGTATAGTAAGTAGATAAACCATTGCCCATATTCCCATTCAATGAAGTTCTAAACACCAACCCTTTCGTTATATTGATACCAAGATTTATACCTCCCAGGAATTGCCTTTTCTTGGTATTGTTGGTGATAAGGTCTGCAATGGCTATGGGATTTATAGGCGCATATTGATTAGCACCATTCACCGGGTCACTGCCACCCCATGAGCCATCCAGGTTTGTAACCGGAATCTGAGGAGTAAGAGTCAATGCGCTTGCAATAAGGGGGCTTTGTGCATCGCCATAATTGGTTGTTGTTAGTTTTTCATTCGTCTGGTTGAAACTTAAGTTCACTCCAATGGTTGCCCAATCTCTCGGTTTATTATCAAGGTTTAACCTGAAGCCATATCTATTAAAACCAGAACCTGCTGCTACACCCTCCTGTTTTAGATATTCACCCGACATATAATACGTAGTGTTGGTAGTACCGCCGCTAAGGTTTAGCTGGTGCTTATTCATCGACGCATTGTTAAACAGTTCATCCTGCCAATCGGTTCCCTCGCCTAATAACGAAGGATCGAGAAATTCTCCCGGCGTAGTACCGCCGGCAAGATCATGGAACTCGTTTACCATCTGTGCATACTGCTTCAGATTCATTACATCCAAATGCTTTGGAGGAGTTTGAAGATTATACTGATAAACGTAATTTATCTTAAAGTCGCCGGCTTTACCACGCTTAGTAGTAACGAGGATCACACCATTGCTGGCACGGGAACCATAAATTGCAGTTGCAGAAGGACCTTGCAGGATCTGTATATCTTCAATATCTGAAGGGTTCAAGCCTGATAAAGGATTCGAGGAACTGGAAGAACCAAAAGAAACATCTTCGCTCACCTGTATCTGGACTCCATCAATAACATATAATGGTTGTGTACGACCCAATGAACTAATACCGCGAATGTTCACAGAGATGCCACCGCCCGGCTGCCCGGAATTTTGTGTAATATAAACACCCGCTGCACGACCCTGGATAGCTTGTTCTATTGTAGTGTTCACAGTCTTTTCAATATCTTTTGCCGAAACTGTTGACTGCGCACTTGTGAGATTGGCTCTTGTTGATCTGCCATATCCCACTACAACTACATCCGTTAACGCCATTGTTTGTTGAACCAATTGAAAATTTATTGTATTCCGGTTACCAACAACAACCTCTTGTTTATCATAGCCAACAAAGGAAATAACTAAAACAGATTTTTCACTCGCAACAGTAAGAGAAAAACTGCCGTCCTCTTTTGCCGTAGTAGCGTTGTTTGTGTTTTTCTCTGTTATGGTTGCTCCCGGCAACGGGTCACCCTTATCATTCGTTATCTTACCAGTGACCGTGATTGGAGGTGGAGGAGTATGTACCGTCTCTGTTTTTGCTTCAACCTCTTTTTCCTTTTCCTTGATCACTATCATTTTATTGAAGATAGTATAGGTAAGAGGCTGGTCATGAAAACAGGCATCCAGCACCTGTTCTACAGACGCATTACTGATATTAACTGTTACCCTGTTTGCTTTCTTCAGCAGTGCTTTGGTATAAACGAAGGTATAATCAGACTGTTTCTTGATCTCTTTGAATACCTTATCAAGAGGAGAATTCGTTTCATTAAGGCTTACATTTTGGGTGTATCCTTTTGCACTCGCATTTATGCAAACGGCAAGCATCAAAATCGTGGTTAGTTTCATAATCATAAACATTTTGATCATCCCCCGCCTCCGTAACCACAGGGGGACACAGCAAGCAATAAATTGCATAATTTTGTTTTGATTTTAGGTTAAACAATAAAACTAAATCGCTCTGGTATTTGGTTAGCCTAATTCCTTACCGTTCCGCCTCCTTCGCGGGACGGTATTCGTTAGGTGACCGTTCATTTTCAACATTCTCGCACATTTTATGGCATCACAATTATTTTCTTTCCATCAATGTCAAATTTTACTCTCCCTGTCAGTTCCAGTGCCCTTAAAGCATCTGACAATTTTATATTGCGACGCATTTCAGCAATAAATAAATCATCTGTCTTTCCACGGTATTCAATCTCCACATCGTACCAACGTGAGAACTGCCTCATAACCTTTTCGATACTTGCATTTTCAAAAGCAAACAATCCGTTCTTCCAGGCAACAACCTCATCTACATTAACATCATTCGCTACGTTGATAGCTCCATTTTTTGCCAGTTGTGATTGCTGACCAGGTCTTAAGATGTTACTATGATCGCCACTTACAAACTTTATTGATCCTTCTAACAATGTCGTCCTTACATTATCTTCATCATTATAGGCATTGATATTGAAATGAGTTCCCAATACCTCTACTTCTGCACCATTTACGGCTACCACAAAAGGCATATCACGATTTTTGGCTATTTCAAAATAGGCTTCTCCAGTTATTTCAATTCGTCTTTCCTTCCCAACAAATGTTGTCGGGAAATGAATAGAAGAAGTTGCGTTAAGCCATACAAGGCTACCATCAGCTAATTCTAGTTGATACTGCCCACCATTGGGAGTAGAAATTGTGTTGTATACAACTTCTTTGGGGTTTTTATTAAGAGGATCATACGATAGCTTTCCATCCAACTTAATAATTTTCGAATTGCCTTGTTGTGCAAGCTCACCGTTTTGTGCTTCATCCAATACAATGGTCGATCCATCAGCCAGGGTTAAAGTTGCTTTATTGCCCCCGGGTGATACATCATTTTTAAACCGCTTACTGTTTACTTTTCCTTGTACAAAACTGTTTTCTCCACTCCTATTGAATAACCAAAAGCCACTTAACAAAAGGACACCAATAATAGATGCAGCAACAGCGATCTTGCGCAAAGGAATTACATGACGTCTTACCGGCTTTGACTCCGCTCTTATCTTGTTATGAATAGCCTCCAATAATTTCGTGGAAGCTTCATGATTGATCTCCCTGGGGTTTCCACGCTCGTCTGAAAAATGTTTTTGCATTAGTTGCAACAATTCTGTGTCATCTGAATTTTCCAGGTAATTCAGCAGCCATTGCATTTCTTTAGGAGTCCACTCAGATTCGCTCAGTAATTTCCTGAGTTTTGTTTTTTGCTCGTCCAATAGTTTTCTATAAATACTCAGGTTCTCTTAAAAAGGGGGGGCTGGTTCAAATCTTTTTTCTGATTGACCCTGTATTGGCTGATCGAAAGTCAAAAGAAGGCATTTGCAAAAACCAGGAAGTAAATAACAATTCCTGTTTGCCTTGGGTGCTCGCCAATGTATTTTTTTATACTTACTATAGCTTCGGATAAATATTCCTTTACGGTGTATTTAGAGATATGCAATTCTTCGGCAGCTTTTTTATAGGTTCTTCCCTGCACTTTACATAATTCAAAAACCTTGCGTTTTTGGGGAGACAGCTGATCCATTGCTTGCTCAATAGCATTTAACTGCTCTTCTTTTAGATCGGCGTTTACGATTATCGAATGATCTTCCCTGGAAATGCCCAGGTTTTTCTGTAGAAGAGTTTGTTTCAATTTTCGTTTTAGCTGATCAACGGTCTTATGATGACTTACTACGAACAACCATCCAGCAATATCCTGTTCAGGATCGATCGCATGTCGTTTTCCCCATAGTGTGACAAACACCTCCTGGACAATATCTTCAGCAATTGATGGGTCTCTGATAAGCTTTAAGGCATTGGAGTATACAGCAGGATGATACTCCCAATAGATTGTGTTGAAAGCGTCAATGTCATCATTGCGCAATCGTGAAGCAAGGTCGTTTGTTTTTTGACTCTTCAAAACAAGCAGCTTAGGGTTATGGAGGAAATCGCAATCGAAAATAAC
Source organism: Chitinophagaceae bacterium (assembly GCA_025923075.1). Taxonomy (GTDB): domain Bacteria; phylum Bacteroidota; class Bacteroidia; order Chitinophagales; family Chitinophagaceae; genus VBAS01. Next base: position 2,834 of record JAICGN010000129.1, on the reverse strand, counting down.
GATAAGGATTGAATAATTTCATGACGGCCGTTTTAATTTGAAATAATGTTGTACCAGAGGATCCAGGGACTGCTGGGAGGAGACTTGTCTGGGAAGATTCGTGACTCAAAACTATTTCTTTGACTCTTTGCCGACGAGTCTCCTCCTATCCTATCGAAAGATACAATTGTCTAGTCCTGAAATAGGTTTACAGATAAAGTAACCAATAAAACAGGACAACATGATGACAAAATTATTTCAACCTCATTATGAGGAAACATTCAAAAGAGAAGTGATTCAAGAGTATTTGGCAACCGGTTGTACAAAGATGTTCTTGATTCGTAAGTATAACATTCAGTTTAAAAGTGCTATTCAGACATGGATGAGGATACTTGGATACAGTGATCCTTATCGTGATCAGCAAAGACCTAAATTTGGCAAAATAACTTTCACATCTTTGGCAAAGCGATCAAATACGAATACAAAAAGTAGAACTGAGCTACAAAAAAGAGTTCAGGAATTGGAACGCCAGTTGGAGGATGAGAGGCTGCGTTCAGAAGCATATGCGAGAATTATTGAGAAAGCAGAAAAAGAGCTTAAAATCCCCATCAGAAAAAAGCCCAGTACCAAGTAATCCGCGAAATGAAAGGCAGGTATCCGTCCATTAGCCTGGTACGATTCTGTCGATTGCTTGGTATCATTCAAATAAGCATGACAGAGAACGGAGATCCACTAGAAAACCCAATAGCAGAAAGAATAAATGGAATTATAAAAAACGAATACCTGAAGTACTGTTCTATCACCAATCAATCTAACGCAATGCAAATGTTGCAAAGAATTGTCTATAAATACAACGAACAAAGACCACATCAAAGCATTGATATGTTAACACCAGAATTGGTTCATCACCAGAAACTCCTGGTCAACCGAAGATGGCACAAAAAACAATTAAGTAATATTGTAAACCAATAGTAGGACTATCAAAGAAACCTGTAAACTTATTTTAGGACGAGACAACCATTACATAGATAGGGAGGAGACTCGTCTGGGAAGAAACGAAGGCCGCGGGCTCGATTGCTAGTCGAGCTGAATTAGCAAAAAAACAAAGACCCGCTAATAATTAGCAGGCCTTTCTTTTTGTTTTTTTTCAGAGGTCCCTAGCGGATTCGAACCGCTGTAGGAGCTTTTGCAGAGCTCAGCCTAGCCACTCGGCCAAAGGACCCTATTTATTTCCGATTTCAGATTTTACATTTTTGTCCCGATATTTATCGGGATGAATCAGAAACGGGAGCAAATATAAGTCGTTTTCTTAAGAGATTATAATCCACAAGTATATGCCACGAATCGCCGAATCGGAAATGATATTGAATGCAAGAGGCGCCATCTACCACCTGAACCTGAAACCTGAGGAGATCGGCAGCACCGTTTTTCTTGTCGGAGATCCCGACAGGGTAAAAGAAGTAAGTAAGCACTTTGACAAAATAGAATACAAAGGTGAATACCGTGAATTCATCACGCATACAGGCACTATTGGTAAAAAAAGATTAACAGTTCTTTCAACCGGTATCGGTACAGACAATGTTGATATCGCCTTAAATGAATTGGACGCCCTGGTCAATATTGATTTGTCGACAAGAGAGATCAAGCCAGGCTCTACTTCACTTAACCTTATACGTATCGGTACGTCCGGGGCATTGCAACCTGAAATCCCTGTTGATAGTTTTATAGCTTCCACACATGGGCTTGGTATTGATAACCTGCTTAATTTTTACCGGCTTGAACAAAACGATGAGGAAAAGCAGTTGCTCCATTCTTTTGTCACGGGCACGCAAATGCATTCCCAGATCGGCTACCCATATATTGCCGGCGCCAGCGCATCGCTTATAAAACATTTTGTGAAAGACTTTTTCCAGGGGATTACTGTTACCTGTCCCGGTTTTTATGGACCACAGGGCAGGGTGCTTCGTCTTGGCATCAGCAATCCGGAACTGATCAACCGACTTACTCAATTTCGCTTCGGTCAGCACAGGATCACTAACTTTGAAATGGAAACATCGGCTATTTACGGGCTGGGCAGGCTTTTAGGACACAACTGTCTGTCCTTAAATGCCGTCATTGTAAATAGAGTACGAAAAGAGTTTTCAAAAGACAGCAAAGCGACTGTTGAAAACCTGATCATTAAGGTGTTAGAAATTGTATCTCAAAATGTATAAGATATAAAATGAAGACCGAATTTTTTAAATACCAGGGTACGGGAAATGACTTCGTGATCATTGATAACCGGAATGGCAATGATGTGAAACTTAACACGGAAATGATAAAAGATCTATGCAATCGCCGGTTTGGAATTGGCGCGGATGGCTTGATGTTATTAAATGATAAACCAGGTTACGATTTTGAAATGGTTTATTACAATGCTGATGGTCGTGAAGGTTCAATGTGCGGAAATGGTGGACGTTGTCTTATAAAATTTGCCGAAAGCCTTGGCATACAAAAAGAGCTTTATAAGTTTATTGCGATAGATGGCGAGCATGAAGCAAAGATTGATGCCAATGGCATCGTTTGCCTCAAAATGAATGATGTTGACGTTATTCTCAGCCATCATGGTGATTTCATCGTCAATACGGGTTCACCTCACTATGTAAAATTGGTTCCGCAACTTGCCACCCTTGATGTTTTTAAAAAAGGAAGAGAGATCCGTTATAGTCGTGAATTTGAAAAAGAAGGCATCAATGTAAATTTTGTTGAGCAGTTGGATGAGCCTGATAAGATTTTTGTAAGAACCTATGAGCGCGGCGTTGAAAACGAAACGCTCAGTTGTGGCACTGGTGTTACTGCTGCTGGATTGGTTTGCT